>JAOZUV010000040.1 GCA_029938505.1 Bacteroidales bacterium
ATTCACCCAATAGCCCATGCGTTTGGTTAAGTCATCCCATTTATCTTTATGCTTCATCACCTCATGGCGACAGGCTTTATTATAATCTTCAACGCTGATATTTTTTCCGATGTCTTCTTTGGTGATTCCAAGGGTTTTTTCGGTAGCAATTTCAATAGGCAATCCGTGGGTATCCCATCCTGCTTTACGTTTTACGTAAAAACCTTTGAGGGTTTTATAACGACAAAAAATATCTTTAATTGCACGAGCCATTACATGGTGAATACCAGGCATTCCGTTAGCTGAAGGAGGACCTTCATAAAAAACAAATGGTTTGTTTCCTTCACGAATCTCTAAACTTTTATCAAAAATATTATTGTCTTCCCAGTATTTTTCAACCTCTTTCCCGATGCTCGATAAATCGAGTTTTTTGTATTCTTGATATTTTAGTTTATTCGTATTCATTCAATTAGATATTTCTAAGATTATTAAAGCGGCTGCAAAAGTATGAAAAAATTCCATATTATCCACAGGCTTAATTGTTTATTCGCGTGTAACTTGATTCATTTAAAGGATGGTTATTGAAATAAAAAAAGCCGTGAAAATCACGACTCTAATATATTGATGCTAATTTTTTTTATTAGTAGCTTTTAGTTAGTTGATAAATCAATGGATTTAAAAAACTGGCGTCCCATACTAAAATGAATCAATTTTTTATGTTGCAACCTACCAATGATTAATGCTGGATGTGTATTGAATTTTTGAGCAAAGTAAAGTATATCTTTTTCTGTAAGGGGGATGTTAGATAGTACTTCCTTTTCTTCTTTCTCAGAAAAAGTCCATTCTTCAGCAAATTTATGTGCTTCATCTTCTTTAACAGGATCAGCTTCAGAAAAATTTATCCCCTCTAATGAAATATATTTTTTTCCATGCCGAAGAATATGACCTGCTTCATGAAAAAATGTGAACCAAAACCTATCATTTTGTTTATATCTGGCTGTAAGTTGAATTATTGGTGTATTATTAAGCCAACGTGTTGAGCCACTAATTGGGACTTTAGGTAATTTGGGCGTATAAAATACTTTTACGCCAGTTTTAAGACAGAGTTCTTGTAGTTTTTTAAAAAAATCATCTGGTTGACTTACCATCAATTGCTTTATTACAGGTAAAGCTTCTTTAAAAGATTTTGTGTTGAACTCAGGTGCTTCAATTTTTCTTGCTTGAATCTCTCCCTGTCTTAGCCAAGAGGAGATGGCATGAGGATTTTGAGTATGTTTTAAAGAGGCATATGCAGCAACTTTGAGTTCACTTTTTAAATAAAGACTGTTCCATGCTTCATGAGTGGAAACACCAAAATATTCAAATAGATTTATTGTTTTTTCTTTAATTTTTGAGGTTGGTGTCACCCATTCATGTTTTGCCATTTCAGTATAAGGAAAGTTTCTTGACCATACCTCTGCCTCTTCTACTGCTATACTTCGTTGCTTTCTGGCTTTAAATTCATTATAGTTAGCTTGCTTATTAATCCAAAAATGAGCAGGAATTTGTGTAATATTTTCAAATAAAATAGCCATCTCTGGAGTAATTGAACTTTCTCCTTTTAAAACAGCAACAATAGTTTTCTCAGGCTTCCCTGTTCGTAAAGCGAATTCTTTACGACTCATCCCCATTTCTTCTAATTTTTCATTTAGAGTTTCACAAGGATGCAGGACTTCTTGTGGATAATATTCATTTAGATTTGCCATCTTTACTTCTCCTTATGATAATTAACAATTTCAATAATATCAAGGATTTTAATTTCATTTAATATTTGTTTACCATCTTTGTCTTTAGGGATGGGATTTATACCCGGTTCAAAAATCAATCTATAAGGTTGATCTAAATCACAAGCCCATTGATCTTTTCTATTTTCTTTTAGTTGATGATATTTTCCTGGCAGATACTCAAGATCAGAAAAACTTTCAATAGCTGCTATATCATCCAATCTCATTAAGAATTTTTTGGCTCTAGCTGGTCCTAATTTTTTAATAGCCATCTTATTATCGTTGGCATATTGTTTTAGTTTCTTATTTACAAAGGTAATAATCATTTTATTAAAATCCAAATAATAATTTACATTTAGTGTTATTTAAAATATATTTCATTTGAGTTAGGGAGGAAAATCAAACATTTAAAAATACAAAAAAGCCGTGAAATTCACGGCTTTAAATCTTAAATCTTTCAATCGGCAATCATTAATAGCCTGCCGCTTGCCCATCTTTTCGAGATTCGGAAGCACCATAATAAACACCATTTTTGGCATCCCATTTAATGGCTTGATAACCGCCATAGCCACCTAAATCCCATTGGATTTTGTGACCCATTTTCATTAACTTTTGGAGTTCATCCCATTGGATTCCACTTTCTAAATAAAGGATTCCACCATTGGTCATTTTGCCACCTGTTGGTTGACTTGAGCCTCCGTGGCGCATCCGTGGAGCATCTCCAGCTTCTTGCAAACCCATTTTAAAATCAATCAAATTAATCACCATTTGTGCATGCCCTTGGGGTTGCATCGATCCGCCCATCAGTCCGAAGCTGATATACGGTTTACCATCCTTTGTAATAAAGGCTGGGATAATAGTATGGAACGGACGTTTGCCCGGTTCGAAAACATTTAAATGGCCTTCTTCTAAACTAAACATTTCACCTCTATCCTGTAGAATAAAACCAAGTCCAGGAGGACACATTCCTGATCCCATTCCGCGGTAATTACTTTGAATGAGGGAAACCATATTCCCGAATTTGTCGGCAACCGTTAAGTAAATCGTATTTCCTGTTTCTATCTTTCCAGGATCATACGATCTGGCTGCTCTTTTTTTGATGAGTGCACGACGTTCTGCTGCGTACTCTTTTGAAATTAGTTCATCGATAGGCAGGTCATTAAAAGCAGGATCAGCATAAAATTTTGCTCTATCCTCAAAGGCCAATTTTTTAGCTTCAGTGAAATGATGAATGTATTCGGCTGTTCCAAAACCCATGGCAGCAACATCAAAACCTTCCATTATATTCAGGATTTGAAGAGCCGCCGTACCTTGTCCGTTGGGAGGGAGTTCCCACACATCATACCCACGATAATTGGTGCTGATAGGTTCCACCCATTCGGAATAATGAGAGGACATATCTTCGTAAGAAAGAAAACCACCTTGCTCCTTGAAAAATTTATCGATGGTTTTGGCAATGCTTCCTTTATAAAATTCATTGCGACCACCTTTGGCTATTTTCTCAAAGGTATTTGCGAGTGCAGGATTTTTAAAAATTTCACCTTTTGCAGGAGTGTATCCATTGGGCATAAAAACATCAGCAACATTCGGATATTTTTTGAGATTTCTTGTTCCGCCATTCATATAATAAGCACTCAACTCGCTCACAGGAAACCCATTTCTGGCATAATTAATAGCCGGTTGAAGAATTTCTTTCATTTCCAGACTACCAAATTTTTTGTTCATCTCGAACCATCCATCCACACAACCGGGAACAGAAACAGGAAGTGGCCCATGAGCAGGAATGCTCTTGTATCCATTCTTTTTAAAATAGTCTAAGCTGAGTGATTTCGGTGAACGACCACTGGCATTTAAACCATATAATTTTTGATCTTTAGCACTCCAAATAATGGCGAATAAATCGCCACCCATCCCATTTCCGGTAGGTTCAACCAATCCTAAAACGGCGTTTGCAGCGATGGCTGCATCAATGGCGTTGCCTCCTTTTTTTAGAATATCGAGAGCAACCTGTGTTGCCAAAGGTTGGCTAGTAGCAGCCATTCCGTGTTGGGCAATTACTTCAGAGCGTGTAGCAAATCCACGACCCGTGATTCTATCCTGAGCCATTAATTGCACAAGCAAAAATAAACTGATAATAAGAGAGCTTAGTTTTTTCATTTAGTATTATTTATTAAATAAGTTGATTAATGATAAACTCATGGCCGAAACACCTGTTCTGAAAGTAGGTTCAAAATCGGGTAAATAAGCCGAATTATGTAAGCCTGGGATTGGAGTTCCATTGTTCAAATGATTGTCATAAACTTGTTGATTGACACTTCCTAACCAAAAGATGGCAATCGGAATTTTTTCGTCAGTCAACCCAAACAAGCCAAAATCTTCAGATCCTGTAACAGGATCAACCTGATAAACAGATTCTTTGCCGAGAATTTGACGCATTGATTTTACAGAATTCATTACTAGTTCGGGGTTATTAACAACTGGAGGTGTATATTTGTCAGAAATTTCAATGATTGGATATTTGTCTTCAGGAACCCCGGCTGATATTGCTATTCCTTTAGGAATTCGGTGCAGAGCTTCACGAATTTCAGTAAAGATTTCTTCCTTAAAAAAACGAATAGTTAGCTTTAATTTTACTTCATTGGGAATAATATTATGTTTGCTTCCTCCATGAATGGATCCAACAGTAATTACAGCCGGATTAAATGGATTGATTTCGCGGCTTACAATGGTTTGCAATGCTAGTACTGTTCGAGATGCCAAGATGATAGGATCAATGGTTGTATGGGGCATGGCACCATGTCCGCCGATACCAAATATGGTTATATTAGCGGAGCTGACACCAGCAAACATTTCTCCTGGATGATAACCGATTTCGCCAGATGGTAGATAAGAACTTACATGATAACATAGAGCATAATCTGGAGTTGGAAATTTTTTAAACAATCCTTCCTCAATCATCGAAAAACTGCCAATACCAAGTTCTTCAGCAGGTTGAGCAATTGCCAAAATAGTTCCTTTCCATTGATCTTTTAAATTTATGAGAGTTTGTAAAGTTCCTAACCAAACGGTCATGTGCATATCGTGTCCACAGGCATGCATAGCAGGAGCATCATTTCCAATATAGTTTTTGGTTATTACTTTACTGGCAAAATCTATGCCTGTGTTTTCTTTAATTGGTAAAGCATCCATATCGGTTCGGAGCATGATGGTTTTGCCTTCACCATTTTTGAAAACGCCAACTACTCCATTGCCGCCAAAATTGCTTGTAACCTCAAAACCCATAGCTTTTAATTGGACTTCCATTTTTTTGGAAGTTTTAAATTCCATCAACGAAAGTTCGGGTGTTTGATGAAGATCAATATAGAGTTCATTTTTTTGTTTGAGCTGTAACTCTATTTGATTCTTAATCTGTTTATTGATATCGTTTTGTGAGAATAGGAGTCCGCAAAACAAAAATGATAATAAGCTGATAAAAAGTAATTTTTTCATGTGTAGAACATTAGTTTCCAACAAAGTTAATAATTCATAAATATTATAAAATATAAATAGATGAATGAATGATTTCTTTCTACAAGTATTCTATTTCTCAATTTTATTAACTTAGCCTGATAAAATTAAATCCTTTGATTAAGCCGGAAACCATACAAGAAATATTTGATACAGCCCGTGTAGATGAGGTTGTTGGTGAATTTGTTTCGCTCCGAAAACGAGGTGTGAATATGATAGGATTATGTCCTTTCCACAATGAAAAAACGCCTTCATTCACGGTTTCTCCTGCCAAAGGAATTTATAAGTGTTTTGGTTGTGGTAAGGGCGGAAACGCTGTGAATTTTGTCATGGAGCATGAACATTATTCATATCCGGAGGCTTTAAAATATTTGGCCAAAAAGTATAATATTGAAATTGATGAGGAGGAACAAACTCCTGAGCAAAAGGAATATTTAAATGAGCAGGAAAGCTTGTATCATGTCTCCACTTTTGCCCAACAATATTTCACGGAGAATCTTAAAAATTCAGAAGAAGGGAAGGCAGTTGGGTTATCATATTTAATCGACAGAGGAGTATCCGAAGCTTTAATTGAGAAATTTCAATTGGGTTATTGCATTGACAAGTTTGAAGATTTTACGAATCATGCTGTTAAAGAAGGATACAAAAGAAGCTATCTTGAAAAGAGTGGTTTAAGTATTCGAAAAGAAGGCAAATTTTATGATCGATTCCGCGGAAGAGTCATGTTCCCTATTCATAGTTTAACAGGTCGTGTAATTGCTTTTGGAGGTCGGATTTTAAGTTCCGAAAAAAGCAAAGCAAAATATGTAAATTCACCAGAATCGGATATTTACAGTAAGAGCAAGGTTTTATATGGACTTCATTTTGCTCGTACGGCTATTTTAAATAAAGACAATTGTTTTTTAGTTGAAGGATATACTGATGTAATTTCTATGCATCAGGCTGGTTTGGAGAATGTAGTTGCTAGTTCGGGCACTTCTTTAACGGTTGATCAAATAAAGCTTATTAAACGTTTTACACCCAATATCACCATTTTGTATGATGGAGATGCGGCGGGTATCAAGGCTTCTTTCCGTGGGATTGATATGATTTTGGAAGAGGGAATGAATGTAAAAATTGTTCTCTTCCCTGAAGGTGAAGATCCCGATTCGTATGCGCGCAGCCATCGTAGCGAAGAGGTTGAGAAATTTGTGCAGGATGAAGCCAAGGATTTTGTTTCGTTTAAAACGGATCTTTTAATGAAAGATGCCAAAAACGATCCTGTGAAAAGAGCTGGTTTGATTAAAGAAATTGTACAAACCATTGCTGTTATTCCTGATGGTATTTTCCGTTCGGTTTATGTTCGTGAGTGCAGCTCGATTATGAATATTCCAGAGCAAACCTTGATGAATGAGCTGAATAAATCGCTCCGAAAAAAATATCAGGAAAAATATAAAGGGCAAGGATATGAAAATCTTACTCCTACTATTGAGCCCCAAATCCTCAAAAAGGCAGACCTTTCATTAGATTCTGCAGAAACCAATGAAAGGGAAATTATCCGTTTATTGCTTAGCTATGGTAATCAGGATATCATCTTTGAAGAACTAAATGAATTAGAACAAAAAATTGAGGTACCCATAAAAATTGCCGAGTTTATTGTTCACGATTTAAAAAATGATGAAATTGAAATAGAGAGCCCTGAGTATCGATTGGTTTTTGATGAGTTTGAACGTTTGTTAAGTCAGGGTATTATTCCAGACGAAAATTATTTTACACAGTTTCAAGATAGTCGTGTTGCTCAACTTGCTATCAATTTATTAAGTACTCCTTACGAGTTAAGTTATAATTGGGAACGTCATAAAATTCATGTTAAAACGGAACAGGATAATTTAAAAGAATTAGTAGCTTCTTCGGTTTTATCATTTAAGGAAAAGAAAATTGATCAAATGCGATTAGCAAATCAAAAAGAATTGAAAGAAGCAACAGATGAAGAAACTATTTTTCTATGTATTCAAAAAGAAATGAGTTTGAAACAGGTTAGTCGTGAGATTAATAAGCAACTCAGTAGGATTATTACTAAATAAAATTTCAGAAAACTTCTTTCAATGAAATAAAAAATCCCGAAGTAATCACTTTCGGGATTAATTGTACTAAGATTTAACTTAGTTTATACTTATAGTAAATCAAAATTTGTAAACAAAACGAGAACCCACTCTCACCGAATAGATTCCCGCTCACTTCCCCGAATGCCGTGGCTTTCGGTTTGCGCCTAGCTACTGTTATTACGACTGGCTTTTTCAGTTTCACCCCGTAGAGTTTTCCTTTTTGCCCGGTACAGGTTTCGCATTCCTTGCAGTTTGCTTTTTCCTGCTCCAAGTTTCGCCCCTTCCTCAATTGTTGGTTTCCCTACTTTTGAGTCTCAGCTGAATTCTTTTCCCCTTGCGGTTCTTTTCTTTCGGCCCTTGGTTCGTAAACCTGTCTTTTATCTCTCACTTGGTAGTCCAAATATACGCATTGTACTACCCAAAGGTCAAGACAATTTTTTTGCATTTATTCACAATCCATTCACAATCAATATTAACAATTGTTAATAACAGTATGTATTTCTCTTTTTTTTTCTGTATTCGAAACCTATATTTGTAATGATTTAACAATAAAAATTAAATATGCATTCTAAAATTAAGAAGCTTGAGTTTAAGAAAATAATGGATTTATTGAAGGAATATGATGCTGAATCTGTTTATGATAAGGTAAATATTTTGCCCAATAGTGAGGATTTACATAATCGAATTGAAAAATATGTTGATACAAAATCATTCAATAAAAAAGCAGTATTAGGAATTGATATTTATCGTTATGGGATGTATCCACATATGGAGCAAACGCTGATCCCCACTTTATTCAAAATCTTTTTTGATAAAACCATAAAATTATGTCTTGAGAATAATCAGTTTGTTTTTCAAAATTACACTAAGGAGCAAATTGAGAATGCTTTTATTAGTACTGGTGATGGTGGTTTTGTTATTTTTGATACTCCATTGCATGCCCTATTATTTAATATTAATTTTGAAACTTTAGTTCGTACGTATAATTCGTATCATCTTTTTCCAAAGCTTCGCGATATCATTGGTAGCATTAGTTTGAGGTATGCTATTACTCTTGATACTATTTACTATTTTGAAAATAATTTTTACGGAAGTGCCATTATTATTAATTCTCGTATTCTTGAAAAAGATAGTTTGAACCGATGTTTGATTGATCAGGATACCTATAATTGGTTTTTGATAAATATTGATGGGATTGAAAATTTACAAGTGCTTACCATTAATGAAATTGCAAATATTTACGAGTTTCAGGATTATGATAAAAAATATATTCGCCAAGGGAATAATGAAATTATGAATACTCGCATTAGTCGTTATTCGGGGATTATTAATTCTGATATTTCAAAAATTGGACAAATTGCGTCTAAAGAAATGAAACTGAATATTTACAACCTTCACTTGCAAGTGACCCTTAAAGCCTCTTCTGCCGATAGTAAAACAAAACGTACCTTGACGGTAAGTCTTGGTAACTTGAATACTGCTGGAATTTAAGACTTCATTCTTGATTTTTCTTTCTCTTGTGTTTTTAATTACTTGAGTTGTGGGTTATACCCTCTTTTTGGGATAAATACTTGTCTGGTTAAGGAGAAAAAATAGCTTATCTTTTTTTTTCAAAAAAGTCCTTTAATAAAGAACTACATTCTAACTCAAGTATTCCTTTTTTGATATTAGTTTTGGGGTGTATTATTTTTTTCCCTTGTAAATGGAATCCTCTTTTGGTGTCAGTTGCTCCATAAATTATGTTCCCAATTTGAGTCCAGAAAGATGCTCCAGCACACATAGTGCACGGCTCCAATGTTACGTAGAGGCTACATTCGTTTAGGTATTTTGATCCTAAAGTATTGGTTGCTGCAGTAAATGCTTGCATTTCGGCATGAGCGGTAACATCGTTTAAGGTTTCGGTGAGATTGTGAGCCCGAGCTATGATTTTATTATTAAAAACCACAATAGCACCCACAGGAACCTCATCTTTTTCGAAAGCCATTTTCGCTTCCTTCAAGGCTTCTTTCATAAAATGATCATCCGAGAAAATACTTAAACTCATCTTTGTTTCTTTTTAATTTGTATACCGATAAACAATACCAATGCTGCTGTTATAAAGGCTGGTATAAAGCTTGATTTGGGTTCTAAACTTTTTGTAAAAATAAGACCACCAATAAAGAATATCAAATTTACAATAAAGCCACTTAAAATACTCCAGAGGGCAATTTTGTTGTAGCATTTTACATTTTTATGCGTGAGAGCGAGAAGAGTCGTAGGAACAAAAATCACGATAGTCCCAATTCCAACAACCATAAGATCCACGATTTTGGGAAATAAAAGGGCAATGATTAATGCAATAATTCCAAATACAATAGTAGCTATACGAATTTGAAAGTGTTTTTCTTTTGCTTGTTTTTTTGAGCTTTTAATAAGATCGTTTACAAATGAAATGGAAATTAAATTTAGAAAACTATCACCCGATGACATTAATGCTGAAAGTAAACCGACAACGGCAAACCCTAATAAAAACGATCTTGTATGTTGATCGATAAAAAGATAAGTCACATCTTTTGAGTCAATTTGATCTCCTGTTGTTAGGCGAATAGCCATTCCTACCAAAGGAAAAATAATGTAAAAAGGAAGCATTCCTAAGCCAGAAAATAGGCTCATTCGCTTGGCTGTTTTTTCACTTTTGGCAGCCAAAAGTCGTTGCCAGATATCCATTCGAACCATTACAGATGGTGCCAAAAATAAGGGTAATGCAATCAAAAATATCCAACCATAATAAGTCCCGTTTAACATGTTTGTGGGTAATCCTGAAAGAAGCTGAAGGTTTTGAGTATCAATTAAAATTCCGGGGATGAAAATTAAAATTATCATTAGTACAATTGCCAAGAATTGAATCATATCTGTAATGATAACTCCTGATAATCCCGCTAGGGTAGTATATCCAATAACAATTATGCAAGAAATTATAGCTGCACTTTGGTAGCCAATTTCAAATGTGAATTTCAGCAAGGAGGCCATTCCTACAAATTGAGCGGCTAAAAGGAAGAAAAAAATAAAAATATTAACTCCACTTACTGTAGCCGAAAATGTGAGATTGAATGTGTCAGTTTGTTTGGAATTAAATCTAGTATTCAAATAATGGGGGAATGTATAAATTTTATTTGTTGCCCCGTAAGTTCTGATTTTTCCGGCAAAGCGAATCAGTATCATAAAACCAATAACATAAGCAATGCCAATACCAACAGCTGCTAAGCCTGATTCGTAACCCATAGCCATTAATCCTATTGAAGTTCCTCCACCAACAAAAGTTGCAAGTGTAGTAAAAACTAACAATAGGGTTCCCGTTTTTCGGTTATTAACCAAATAACTCTCGAGGTTATTGTGCTTTACATGACGCAAAGTCAACAAAACGATAAGGATCAAATACAGACTGAGCCAAAAGTAAAACCAGTTCATGAAGATGAGATATAGGAAGCCAAAAATATAAATTCGATCTTAAATAAAAAAGTAAAGCCCATATTTTACATTTTAGCTAAGAAATTAATCTCATTAAATCAGCATTATTTTTTTTGTAAAAATGAAATTTGAATAAGAGAAATGAACAATATATTGTCCTT
>JAOZUV010000371.1 GCA_029938505.1 Bacteroidales bacterium
AATAATTTTGAATCATTAAATATAGAATTCACAAACAATACAATATCATCTAAATCGGTAGCAGAAGATTCAATAATATCAAGATCAGCCATTATTTATCTATTTCCTTCTTGAAAGATATCAAGTGTTTCACTCATTTTTATCCCTTTAATACCAAATTTATGTGCCATTTCAAATATCATCTTCAGACGCTGCTTTATTCTTTCAGTTTTAGCATGAGTGTGAGATTTATAGGAACAACCTTCAACTAGTTCATAAGAATGAACCATAACATGAAAAAATGTTAAGGAAGATGAAAAAATCTTATATAAGGAATGTTCAAAAATATTCAATGGAATATCGTAGGAAGGTCTAAGTGAAAATCCATATGTCCCTTTATATCCTGCTCTCCATAATACACTCCTGATTTTATCTTGTCCTCTAATATTATAATGCCATAACCAGTCTCCATCTACACCTGTTACAGGAATTTCTAGAATTTTTTTATTAGATGATATAGATGTTTGCTTATAAAAATCAGTCTCTGTTACAAAATAAGGCATATTAGGAGAATTTAAAGAACAAAATGGAAATTTTTCTCTAACTCCTTTAACATTTTTATATGAAACTCCTGAACACACAGAAGTTTCTATTTCATATCCTTTGCTTATTAACCACTCAATCGTCCTTGCATCAACAGCCCAACGTCCAGCCCTATGAATTTTTGGAATAACGCCATAATTTTCAATAATGGCATTATGCAAAGTATCGAGTTTCTCTATTAAAACATTATCGGGTAATTCAGACTGAAATCCATCAATCAATTTTTCTTCTACTCCATATGCATTTGCATTTTCAAATGGAGGAGTTGTCCAGACATGTAAGTGATGACCAATTTCACACTCACCACTCTCTAAATATGGTTTTATTATGAAAACAGCATCTTTTTTTGTAGCCATTTCATAAGTCAGTAAATAAGTAGGAGAAAATCCATATTGCTGAGTTAAATTTTGTATAAATTTAATTCCATTAATAGAATGGATAGAATTTTTCTCAACATTAATCTGATCTGATTCGGTATCTATAGAAAAAACAAGGGATTTATTCATTATTCACTCACAATTGCAATAACTGCTAAAAAAAATAATATATTGCATGTACAAAAAAGGTCAAGAAAATTACCAAATGAAATTGAGAATTATACCACAAAAATCTCTTTAAACCACTCTAACAATTATATCAAAAACAACTTATTCACAATATTTTATGCATTATAATACTTATTACATATTAAGTCAAAATCAGCATTATAACAGATGTTTATTCTATTTGACTTTTTAAGATAGAATTTATAAGTTTTATGTGTTCATGACTTGAACACATAAAACTTATAAATGTTATATACTTTCATTATATATGTGACTTACAGGGACGAAGTCTTTCTCAACCTGGGATTGCAGACAAACAATTATCCGTGGTACAATAGAAAGTCTTATAAAATAGACAGCTCTCTAGAGCCTCTATAAGCAGGTTAACTATGAAAAATAAAAAAACCATTGGGATACTTATCGCAGGCTATAAAGGATATGTTTTCCTTAAAAATTTAAAGGACCATGCTCATATTAATTTTGTTTGCTCATATCAAGTCAAAGGAACTGTGGATAACTCATATCAAGGTATTATAGATGAATGTAAAAAGAGGAATATAGATTTTATTTCTAAACATAATTTACAACCAGAAAGACTCTCTATACCTGACATTGTCGTTGTTGCAGGGTGGCAATATCTTCTTAAGCAAGCATTAAACAATATAATTATTTTGCACGATTCTCTTTTACCTGAATACCGCGGATTCAGTCCCACAGTTGCTGCTTTGATAAAAGGGCAATCATACCTGGGAGTTTCTGCTTTTAAACCTGAAGTAGGACAGTTTGATACAGGTCCTGTATATATTCAAAAAAAAATCCCCATACAATACCCTATATCCCTTAAAACTGCTTTTGAGTCCATTGGAAAAGCATATGCTAATTTAATCATGAAAATTCTTAGCAACCCTGACCTTAAGCCAATTCTTCAAGATGAGAAAAAAGCAACATATTGTGTCTGGAGAGATGAAAAAGATTATTTTATCGATTGTAATTGTTCAGCTTCAAAAATTGAACGTTTTGTGAATGCTGTTGGCTGGCCTTATTTAGGGGCACAAACAAATTATCAGGGACAAAAAATTATTATCAATGAAGCTAAAGCTATCGATGATATTAATATTATCAACAGAACTCCTGGTAAAATATGGTCTTTAAATAATGGTAGACCACAAATTATTTGTGGCGATGGACTTTTAGAAGTAGGTTTAGCTACTAATAAAAATAACGAGAAAGTCGTATTTGATAAACTTAGAGAATGTTTGATTTAATATGAAAATACCATTTAATAAGCCATTTATAATTGGTCATGAGCTGGAATATATTGCTGAAAGTGTAAGTAGTGGTCATATTGCTGGAGATGGGTTATTTACAAAACGATGTCAATCGCTTTTAGAAAGTAAAATTAATGCAACAAAAATTTTATTGACTCCATCTTGTACTGCAAGTCTGGAAATTGCTGCTATTTTACTGAATCTAAAAAAAGATGATGAAGTTATCATGCCATCATTTACTTTTGTATCCACGGCTAATGCTTTTACTATCCATAAAGCAAAACCTGTTTTTGTTGATATTAACAGAAAAACCTTAAATATTGATGAAAACTTAATTGAGGAAAATATCACACCAAAAACAAAAGCTATTGTTGTAGTCCATTACGCAGGAACATCATGTAATATGGATAAAATCATGACAATTGCAAAAAAATATAAATTAATGGTTATAGAAGATGCAGCTCAAGCACTCAATGCTAAATATAAAAACCAATATCTTGGCACAATTGGAGATATAGGAACATTTAGCTTTCATGAAACTAAAAATTATATTTGTGGTGAAGGAGGTGCAATAGTTATAAATAACGAACAATTAATCGAAAGAACAGAGATAATAAGAGAGAAAGGAACAAAAGTCAAAATTGGAGAAGTGTTGATTAAGAATGG
>JAOZUV010000372.1 GCA_029938505.1 Bacteroidales bacterium
TTCAACTATCGTTGAGTTTTTATCTAAAAACGGTCACGAAATTGAAGGTAAGCCAAATACTAAACTTTCAGCTGAAATGTACGGAATTTTGGTTCAGGAGTTTCAAGCCGAAAAACAGGTGAAAGAAGTTTCACAAAAAATTGGACTGGAATATTCTCATCATGAATCTGTTTCTATAGATGACAAGAAAGAGCCCATTGTTGATAAAAGCGATGAGGAAGATGAAATTATTTCCGACAATCTGTTAATTAAGAATGCCAATGAAGATTTTAAAATTGAATCGATAATTGAAGAGGCAAAACCTGAGAAAGAAATTCCAGAACCTGTTGAAGAAATTGTTGAAGCCAAAGAAGAAGAAAAAAAAGTAGTTGAACCTGAAGTTGAGATTAAAGAAAAAATCGTTGAAACTAAAGAAGACGAAATTAAGGAAAAGAACGTAACGACGACTACAGAAAAAGATAAAGATTTAAAAGTTTTAGGGAAGATTGATCTAGATTCAATCAATTCCAAAACTAAGCCTGCTCGCAAAACCAAAGAAGAAAAAGTGAAGGAAGCAGCAGTTAAGACAAAAGCCAGAAAAGAGGCTAAAGAAAAGCCAAAAAAAGAAGCTATTGTTGAGAAAAAAGCTGATGAAATAAAAACTCCAATTGTTGAAAAGAAAGTTGAAGAAAAAGCCCCTGTAAAAGAGGAGCTAAAAGTTGAAGTTAAGACAAAAGATGACAACTTTATTCCAACAAGAATTGACAAACTTACTGGACCTACGATTCTCGATAAAATTGTTTTACCTGAGAAAAAGAAAATAGAGAAGAAAAAACCAGTTGCTTCTTCTAAGGAAGAAAAGATTGAACATAAGAAAAAAAGAAGACGAATTAAAAAACCAGCAGGAGCTACTGGAACTGCTACTTCCGCTGCCCCGGCAAATAAAGCACACACTCGAAAAAATCCTCAAAATCAACAAAAAGGTAAAGGATTTAGAAGTCAGCCAAGACCTGAATTAACACAAGAAGATATCCAAAAACAAATCAAGGACACACTTGCTCGCTTAAGTTCACCTGGTAAATCTAAAGCCTCGAAACACCGTCGTCAGAAAAGAGATACTGTTAGTCAACATACACAAGAGCAAGTTGATAAGGCAGCATCTGAAAAAAGCACCATCCAAGTAACTGAGTTTGTAACAGCTAATGAGCTTGCAAATATGATGGATGTTCAGGTTAATCAGATTATTTCAACCTGTATGACCCTTGGAATGTTTGTTTCAATTAATCAACGTTTAGATGCAGAAACTCTCGCTTTAGTTGCCGAAGAATTCGGATTCAAAGTTGAATTTGTAAGTGTTGATGTACAGGAAGCAATTCTTGAATCAGAAGAAGAAGATACTCCTGAAAGCTTAAGCAATCGTACACCTATTGTTACCGTCATGGGTCACGTTGACCATGGTAAAACTTTATTACTCGACTACATTCGTAAAGCAAATGTAATTGCTGGTGAAGCAGGAGGAATTACTCAGCACATTGGTGCTTATGAGGTTGCTTTAGAGAATGGACAGAAAATCACATTTCTTGACACTCCTGGTCACGAAGCCTTTACAGCAATGCGTGCTCGTGGTGCTCAGGTAACTGATGTCGCAATTATTATTATTGCTGCTGACGATAATGTGATGCCTCAAACCAAAGAAGCTATCAATCACGCTCAGGCTGCTAACGTACCTATTGTTTTTGCTATTAATAAAATTGATAAACCAACGGCAAACGTTGATAAAATTAAAGAAGAACTTTCACAAATGAATATTTTAGTTGAAGATTGGGGTGGCAAATACCAATGCCAAGAAATTTCGGCTAAAAAAGGAACAAACATAGCTGAATTACTCGATAAGGTTTTACTCGAAGCTGAAATGCTTGAATTAAAAGGTAATCCTAACAAACTTGCATCAGGTACTGTTATTGAATCGTCGTTGGATAAAGGCCGTGGTTATGTGGCTAAAATTCTTGTTCAAAATGGGACAATAAATATTGGTGATTATATTCTTGCCGGAGGAACCTCAGGTAAAGTTAAAGCCATGTATAATGAACGTAACCAAATGATAAAGAAGGCTGGACCATCGGCTCCACTTCTGCTATTAGGCTTAAATGGAGCTCCTCAAGCGGGAGATGGATTTAATGCCATTCGTGACGAACGCGAAGCAAAAGCAATTGCAAACAAACGCACGCAACTACAACGTGAGCAAGGCATCCGTACTCAGAAACATATTACACTTGATGAAATCGGACGAAGAATTGCAATTGGTGATTTCAAAGAGTTGAATGTTATTGTTAAAGGTGATGTGGATGGTTCTGTAGAAGCATTATCCGATTCATTGATTAAGCTAAGTACTGATGAAATACAAGTGAATGTAATTCATAAATCAGTAGGTGCAGTTACCGAATCTGATGTATTATTGGCCTCTGCCTCGGATGCTGTTATTATTGGATTCCAAGTAAGACCATCGGTAGGTGCTCGTAAATTAGCTGAAGCCGAACAAATTGATATTAGATTATACTCTATTATTTACCAGGCGATAGAAGAACTTAAATCTGCCATTGAAGGTATGTTATCTCCAGATATTGAAGAAAAAATTGTGTGTAATATTGAGATCCGCGAAGTATTTAAAATCACTAAAGTTGGTACAATTGCAGGTTGTATGGTGCTTGACGGAAAAATCACCCGAAACACCAACATCCGCGTTATTCGTGATGGAATTGTAGTTCACACAGGTAAACTTGGATCATTGAAACGTTTTAAAGATGATGTAAAAGAGGTTCAAAGTGGGTATGAATGTGGATTGGATATTGAAAAATACAACGACATCGAAGTTGGAGATATCATTGAAGGATACGAACAAATTGAGATTAAACGAAAACTCTAATTTCATAAAACACATAAAAAAAGCTCATCCAATGGATGAGCTTTTTTTATGCAAATTATTTTTTTATCTAAATAATGTTTGAGTACGATCGGGACCTACCGAAACAACAGAAACAGGGACTCCTGTTTTTTCTTCAACATATTTAACATAG
>JAOZUV010000373.1 GCA_029938505.1 Bacteroidales bacterium
CTTTGCTTCGTTTAAGGAAATGTATGATTCTACTAAATTCACGAATTGAAAATCTGAACTGGGCATTAGTAGTATCAGTTAAAATCCCAGCACAGTCTTCAGTAATTTTATTCTTAATCAAATATTTGAACGAGTCTATTAATTCTATTGCTGAAATATCCCCTTTTAATTCACGAATAATTATAGTTTTTCCATCAATTTTTTTATAAGAATATAAAATATTCCCCACTTCGTTTTTAGTTCAATTAGTTTAAATCTAAATTTAAGAAAAATAATAATTTTCAGAATATGATATTTAGCATGTTATAAACAAGGCTTCTCAGTAAATCAACTTAAACACTTATGTTCAGTTCTATTTATAATTTCATTTTGAAGTTCCTCAGTTAAGTCCACAAAATAATCTGAATAACCAGCCACTCGAACAATTAAGTCTTTGTAGTTTCCTGGATTAGCTTGTGCTTTTCGCAAAGTTTCCGCATTCACGACATTGAACTGAATATGATGACCATCCAAACGGAAATAGGAACGAACCAGTTTCGAAACTTTATCAATATCTTCATCAGTAGCAAAAAAATCAGGTGTGAATTTTTGATTTAAAAGTGTTCCACCTGTTTTGATATGATCAATTTTTGCAGCAGATTTTAACACACTAGTTGGTCCATTACGATCAGCTCCTTGTACAGGTGAAATCCCTTCTGATAATGGTTTACCGGATTTTCGTCCATCGGGCATAGCACCAATTACACTGCCAAAATACATATGCGAAGTGGTAGGTAACATATTAATGTGGTACTTCCCACCTTTGGTTGTAGGTCGGCCATTAATTGCCTCAAAGTATAAATTAAAAACTCTATGTGTTTGATCATCGGCATAGTCATCGTCATTACCATATTTTGGGGTGTTATTAATCAGCGTTTTTTGGAGTTTTTCATAACCTTCAAAATTTTGATCTATGGCTTTTTTGAGTTCAGAGAATTCGATGTTTTTTTGATCAAATACATGATATTTGATGGCAGTTAATTGATCGGTAATGCTTCCTAATCCAACACCCTGAATATAATTTGTATTATAACGGGCACCCCCAGCATTATAATCTGTAGCGTTTTTAATGCAATCCTCAATTACGAGCGACATAAATGGTGCTGGCATTTGCTTGGCATAAATCTGCTCGATAATATTATTGCCTTCAATTTTTAGATCGATAAAGTGATGTAATTGTTTTTCATAGGCTCCCATCAAATCGTCAAAGGTTTTAAACGATTCTAATTCACCTGTTTTGAGTCCAATCGTTTTTTTTGTTCGTGGATCAAATCCATTATTCAATGTAATTTCTAAAACTTTAGCCAGATTGAAATAGCCTGTAAGTATATAGCTTTCTGTTCCAAAAGCTCCCGTTTCAACGCAACCACTAGCCCCACCATTTCGAGCATCTGTTAAATTTTTCCCCTGGAAAAGTAATTCCTGAACGATGGCATCGGTATTAAAAATGGAGGGTTGTCCGAAACCGGTTTTGACGATTTTTAATGCACGCTTTATGAAACGATCCGGATTTTTTTTACTTAATTGAACCATGGATGAAGGCTGCAATAATCGCATCTCTTCTATCACATCTAAAATTAAATAAGAAAGTTCATTGACGGCATCCGAGCCATCTTCTTTTATCCCGCCAATATTAATTAAGGAGAAATCTGTGTAAGTGGAACTCTCTTTTAAAGTGACTCCCATTTTAGGTGGCGATGGATGATTATTAAATTTGATCCAAAAGGCCATTAACAATTCTTTGGCTCTTTCTTTAGTTAAAGTCCCTGCTTCAATTTCTCTTTTATAGAAAGGGTAGAGGTGTTGATCCAATCGTCCTGGATTGAACGAATCCCAGGGATTTAATTCTGTAATAATTCCCTGATGGATAAACCAATAATGCTGTAGTGCTTGCCAAAAAGTTTGAGGTGCTTCGGCAGGGACTTGTTTCAAATTCTCGATCATTTGTTCCCACTCAGCAATTTTAGTAGTATCTTTTTCTTCGGCTATGCGCGATTCAATTTTAGTAATGTGACGTTTGGCGAAAGCAATGATGGCATCGCAAGCCACATCCATAGCGATGAGCTCTTCTTTTTTCTCAATACATTTTGGATCATTACAAAAACTGATGCGAGCTTTGGCATCTTTGATTTCATCTTTCAAATCATTAAATCCTTTGCTGAACATTTTCTTTCCTAAAACGGTATGTCCGGGCGCACGTTGTTCCTGAAACTCGGTAAATACACCTGCTTCATAAGATGCTTTCCACTCATCAGAAACAGTATCCATAATTTTATCTCGAATGCTTTTGCCTTTCCAATAAGGGATAATTTTTTCTTTATAAACTTTTTTAGTTTTATCATCTACGATGAAATATTGCTTTTCACGATCGTTTAACTGTTGAAGATCATCTAATTCATGCAAACAAATTTCGGGGTAAGTAGGAGTCGATTTTGGAAATTTTCCGCGCTCTCCTACGATGAGTTCACCACGCATCACACATATTTTTTTATTCTTAAGTATATGTTTAAAACCCATAGCTCGGCGGACAGGAACAGATAAGTTATCTGATTCGCTTTGGATGTAAAAATCAGTGAGCAATTCAGCCCGTTGGTGAGTGATATAAGGTTCTGAGTCTGTGCTTTTATTTCTTAAATGTTGAATACGTTCGTTCATTTTGTCTTTTTTTAATTTTCATCCACCGATTTTAGCCTCAAAACCAGCTTCGATAAAAAAGTTATGGATGTTTCTAATTTCGCTTTCCAAATGAGTTTGTATCCCTTTCATTCGGTTTTTTATCTCTAATTTTTCATACTTCCCTTCCGCAATTCGATGATAGGGCAGAATGTTAATGTTTTTAAGATGGTGCTGAATCATTAAATTTTTAACAGCATTCAAATTTTGTTTGCTGTCATTAATCTCTGGTATTAGTGGAAACCTAATATTTACTTCTTTTTTGTTTTCAATTAATGATTGAAGGTTGCGCATGATTAGAGCATTGGAAACTCCTGTGAATTTCTTGTGTTTTTC
>JAOZUV010000374.1 GCA_029938505.1 Bacteroidales bacterium
AGAGCTGTATATTACAGAAATATGCACGGTTACCCAGAAGAATGGGGAACTGCTGTTAACGTTCAAGCGATGGTATATGGTAATATGGGTGATAATTCAGGTACTGGTGTTGCATTTACTAGAGATGCCGCAACTGGTGAAAACGTTTTTAACGGTGAGTATTTGATCAATGCACAAGGTGAAGATGTTGTTGCTGGTGTTAGAACTCCTCAACAAATCACACTTGAAGGTTCAAAAAGATGGGCTATTTTAGCGGGTGTTTCTGAAGAAGATAGAAAAACAAAATTCCCATCTTTGGAAGAATTAATGCCAAGCATTTATAAAGAGTTAAATGAAACTCAAGATATTTTAGAAAAGCATTATAACGATATGCAGGATTTAGAGTTCACCATTCAAGATGGTAAACTTTGGATGTTACAAACACGTAATGGAAAACGTACAGCAGCTGCAATGGTTAGAATTGCAATGGAATTGCTTAAAGATGGTATGGTTGATGAAAAGACTGCATTGATGATGCAAGAACCTGCTAAATTAGATGAATTACTACACCCTGTTTTTGATGGTGATGCTATCAAAGCAGCTAAAGTATTGGCAAAAGGATTGCCTGCATCGCCAGGTGCCGCAACTGGTCAAGTTGTATTCTTTGCTGATGAATGCGACAAATATCCTGTTTCAATTCTTGTTCGTGTTGAAACTTCTCCTGAAGATTTAGAAGGAATGAATATTGCCAAAGGTATTTTAACTGCTCGTGGGGGGATGACTTCTCACGCTGCTGTTGTTGCTCGTGGTATGGGTAAATGTTGTGTGTCTGGCGCTGGCGCTGTTCAGATCAACTATAAAACCAGAATTATGACCATCGATGGAATTGAATACAAAGAAGGTGATTGGATTTCATTAAACGGATCAACTGGTGAAGTTTATGAAGGTAAAATTGCAACTGAAGATGCTGAATTAAGTGGTGACTTTGGTGATATGATGAAATTAGCTGACAAATACAGAACGCTAGGTGTTAGAACTAATGCTGAAACTGAAAGAGAATGTAAAATTGCTGTTGGCTTTGGTGCTGAAGGTATTGGTCTTTGCCGTACAGAACATATGTTTTTCGAAGGAGAACGATTGGTTCGTATGCGCGAAATGATTTTAGCTGAAGATGAAGCTGGAAGAAGAGAGGCTTTAGACAAATTATTACCAATCCAACGTAAAGATTTTAAAAGTGTGCTTGGAGCAATGGCTGGATTACCTGTAACTGTTCGTTTATTGGATCCACCTTTACATGAGTTTGTTCCTCACGAAGAAGAAAATCAAAAAGAGATGGCAGCTGAAATGGGTATTTCTGTAGAAGCTATCAAACAAAAAGTTGAAGACTTACATGAATTCAACCCAATGTTAGGGCATCGTGGTTGTCGTTTAGGAAATACCTATCCTGAAATTACTGAAATGCAAGCCAGAGCAATTATTGAAGCTGCAATGGAATTAAAATCAGAAGGTGTAAAAACTTTCCCTGAAATCATGATTCCTTTAATTGGTACTCTTGAAGAATTTAAACTACAAGAGAAAATTGTCAGGAATGTTGCTGAAGAAGTATTTGCTGAAAAAGGTGACAAAATTGACTACCTAGTTGGTACCATGATCGAAATTCCTCGTGCTTGTTTAACTGCTGATAAAATTGCAGAGTACGCTGAATTCTTTTCATTTGGAACCAATGACCTTACTCAAATGGGCTTTGGATACTCACGAGATGATGCGGGTAAATTCTTACCTATTTACATTGAAAAAGGTATTTTAAAAGCTGATCCATTCCAAGTATTAGATCAAGAAGGTATTGGTCAATTAGTTGAGATGGGAACTTCAAAAGGACGTTCAACAAACGCTAATCTAAAAGTTGGTATTTGTGGTGAACATGGCGGTGAGCCAAGTTCAGTTGAATTTTGCCACAGAGTGGGAATGAATTATGTTAGTTGTTCTCCTTTTAGAGTGCCAATTGCACGTTTAGCTGCTGCACAAGCTGCCATCAGATAATCAAAATATTATCATTTACTATAGATGAAAGAAAGCAGTTCAATTGAGCTGCTTTCTTTATTTAAAGCTTAGCTAGTTTATATTGATTTCAAAAGTAAATTGTTTTACTTTTAATTTTAATTTTTTTCAACATTTTAACTTCGTAAATAATTAATAATCATCCCTATGAACCATCCAGAAAAACTTAAAAAGGAATTAGAAGAATATGGCTTAAAAAATGTTACTGAAATTTACCACAACCTCAGCTATGACGAACTTTTTGAACACGAAACAAAACCAGAATTAGAAGGATTTGAAAAAGGCTTCGTTACCGAAAATGGAACAGTTACAGTTGATACGGGAATATTTACAGGACGTTCTCCAAAAGACAAATACATTGTTAAAGAAGAAACATCCGAAGAAAATATATGGTGGAAAAATCCACAAAGAAAAGCTTCTGATAACAAACCAATTTCTGAAGAAACTTGGAATTATCTATATAAAATTAGTGGAGATCAACTATCTGGAAATAGGCTGTATATTCAGGATGGATATGCTGGTGCAAATGAAAACACTCGTCTAAAAATAAGGGTTGTAACTGAAGTAGCATGGATGGCTCACTTTGTGAAAAATATGTTTATCAGACCCACTGAAGAAGAACTAAAAGACTTTGAACCTGATTTTGTAATGCTTAATGCTTGTAAAACAACCAACCCTAAATGGGAAAAGCAAGGTTTAAATAGTGAAGTTTATGCTGTTTTTAATTTGAAAGAAAAAAAAGCTGTTGTAGGTGGATCATGGTATGGTGGAGAAATCAAAAAAGGTTTCTTTTCTATCATGAATTACTATCTTCCTTTAAAAGGAATTGCAGCGATGCATTGCTCTGCCAACGTTGGCAAAGAAAATGATACTGCTATCTTTTTTGGATTATCAGGAACAGGAAAAACCACTTTATCAGCAGATCCAAAGCGTGCTTTAATTGGTGACGATGAGCATGGTTGGGATGATGATGGCATCTTTAACTTTGAAGGTGGTTGTTATGCAAAATG
>JAOZUV010000375.1 GCA_029938505.1 Bacteroidales bacterium
GTAAGTTGAAAGTTCAAATGAAAGAGGTTTTTTAACATAATCTTTTACTATACGATTATAAATACCCCGTAATAGATTTAGCTCTCCATTGAGAGGGATAAATTCGGTAGACTCAAACTCGTAAACTTCATTTTTATCAATGGCCCTAAAGATAATTTTACCATCATCACGAGGTATGATGGTTGCATAAGCATACATGCTGATGGTTGCATTTAGGATAGCTCCTCCATATAAATCGGAATAGGGCGATACATCTGTTCCCCCACCAGCTAAACCCAGTCTTAATGGAGCTTTACTTCTTATTATCATTTTCAAGCATATTTAGTAATTCATCAATGGTTTTGAGCATCCGATCCCATGAATATTTTTGTTTTTCAAGCTTAATATTATTATCAAAATAACCCTCAGGTAAACGATAAAATTTTTGAATAGCTTTAGTAATCAAAATAGCTTTTGGTTCTACCACATAACCAACTTCCTCATGGGGTATAATTTCGGCTAAACCTCCTACATTAGTAACAATCATTGGCTTTTCGAAATGATATGCAATTTGAGTTACTCCGCTTTGGGTGGCTGTTTTATAAGGCTGTACAATAATATCCGCAGCATTAAAATAATCTGCTACTTTGCTATCAGGTATAAAATCATTATCCATGATAACTCTATCTTTCATTTTATACTTTTCAATGATATCCTGATACGGTTTTTGATCAGTATAAAACTCACCAGCTACTATCAATTTTAGCTTTGCATCATTAAAATATTTATCGGCAAAAGATTCCAACAATAAATCCAATCCTTTATAATCTCTAATAAAACCAAAAAACAATAAATATCTAAATTGAGGATCAAACTTTAATTTTTTAATGGCTTCGTCTCTAGACTCAATTTCTCCATAATGATCATACAAAGGATGAGGGGAGAACAATTTTGGTTTAATCTGCGTAAAAGTGTTTAAATCATCCAACACAGATTTAGACATTGCAATAAAGGCATGCATCCCTTTCACGAAATAATTTGCAAATAACCTGTCAAAAAATCTTTTTTCGTGAGGAATAATATTATCGATAATAGAAAGTAATTTGGTTTTACGTTTCCACTTAATGATTCGTGCAATCGTTCCAAAACAAGGAGCCATAAAAGGCAACCAAAATTTAATAATCACTAAATCAGGATTGATCTTACGAACTTTAAATCCAACTTTAACCCAATTAAATGGATTAATTGAATTTACAGTGGTATTAATTTTTAATCCTTCAGGTGCTGGGTCTGTCGAATATTGTGTTTTTCCTGGAAATAAAAAAGAAGGATATTGCAGCTTAAACGATTCAATGGAAACATTATGGCCTTGCTCCATGAAAGCCTTAGCCAAACGCTCGTTATAAGCGGCTAAACCACCACGCAAAGGATAAGCTGGCCCTACAATTACTATCTTTTTTTTGGCATCCATTGCATGAAAATTATTACTCTCTAAAACCTGTTTTCTTTGAGATATGATATTTATTTCGATCGGTAGAATTTCGTGAAATCATCTCAGCGATAAATCCGGTCATAAATAATTGTGTACCTAGTATCATTGCTAATAATCCGAGATAAAACAAAGGCCGCTCTGTCATTTTATATTCCTGCATAAATAATTTTGCATAAGCTAAATAAACAGCTGTACCAAATCCTAACATGAATAGAAAACTTCCAATACTACCAAAAAGATGCATGGGGCGTTTCCCAAATCGTGAAACAAAAATTATTGAGATTAAATCAAGGAACCCTTTACGATAACGCTCCATCCCAAATTTGGTTTTCCCAAATTTACGCTCATGGTGATTTACCACCTTCTCGCCAATTTTGATAAATCCTGCCCATTTTGCAATAACAGGAATAAAGCGATGCATTTCACCGTAAATCTCAATATTTTTAACAAGCTCTTTTTTATAAATCTTCAACCCACAATTTTGATCATGAAGTTTTATTCCGGTTATCATCCTATTAACTCTGTTATATATTTTCGAAGGCCAACGCTTAACAATTGGATCTTTACGACTCTTTTTCCATCCCGAAATTAAATCAAAACCCTCATCCTTTAACATATTATAAAGTAATGGGATTTCTTCGGGGCTATCCTGTAAATCAGCATCCATAGTAATTACCACATCCCCTTCAGAAGCTTCAAAAGCAGTATTCAAAGCAGCAGATTTCCCATAATTACGCCTAAAACGAATGCCTTTTACACACTCATTTTTAGCAGAAAATTTTTCAATTATAGCCCAGGAAGCATCAGTACTACCATCATCTACATAAATAATCTCATACGAAAAATGATTGGATTGCATCACTTTAACAATCCAATCATTTAACTCTTGTAAAGACTCTTCCTCATTCAATAATGGAATTACAACAGAAATATCCATTTATATTTTTTTAAAAAGGTGTTTCTTCTTTTTTAATGAAGATTGAAATAATTAAATTTAGGATTACCATCACAACGACATTCCAAATAAAGGCCCCAATAGCCATCATCGCAGGATTCATAAACCTTGTTGACATTTCCATGAAACTATCAATTTGCTCATCCGTTAAATCTGGATTATCAAGCAAACTATTTTCAGTTGCTGCAATTGCCTCATCAACCACTGACGGATCAACATACTTAATAAAAACAAAAACATAAATCGCAACAATAAATGCAGCTAATAGAGAGGTCATAAAACCAACAGAAAATGATTTTCCGTATGAAATTAATCCACCAGAATGAATATCTCTATAGGATTTAGAAGCCCAAATAGAACCTCCAATAAATATTAGATATGGAAGAAATCTAACTACAGTTGATTCTCTAGGAACATCTAATACATAAAATACAAGATCCAATACAATTAATAATGCTGCTGTTATTAAACCGAAGTTTAACCACGTTTTTAATATAGATTTATTCTCTTCCATAGTTTTAAGTATTTAAAGGTTTGTAATGCAAACTTACTAAATTAATATTTATTCTAAAATTATAAAAAAACCTTGTCTTCTAAATAACATTTTGTAATTTTT
>JAOZUV010000376.1:0-696 GCA_029938505.1 Bacteroidales bacterium
TGTAAACACAAGCAACACAATATGAAGCTCCGAATTGAAGATACAATGAAGGTGTATCCAGGTCTAGAAGCAAATGTATTAAGTGGATTTATCGCAGGTGTAACCTCATTAGGAATAGTGAGCATAGAGACTGAAGATGAAGAAATCACCATACTAAGAGTTAATCCAATATTATATGATAATATAGATAATTGGATAGAAGTATTGATTGAAACACTAAGTAAGAATGGTCATATGCAGTTAAACATGACGAAAGATATGAAACTTAGAATTGATGAGGTGATAAAAGATAGAATAGAGAACACAGAGTAATTTCCATAACAAACAAAGGGTTGATAGAGCACGCCCCGTGCGTCTACAATCCAGCGTTTTATAAGTAATTTGCTTCGGGCTCCTCTAAACCAATTAGTCCGGGCAAATGCTCTGTTGATGCTTCGCAGAACCTCAGTTAATTCCCCAGACAGATCCGGACAAAATAAAACTGCAACCTCGGCTGATTCATTTATCAAGGCAAATTCCGGATGATACTCCAGTAAACCCTTGTGATTAGCAATTTTTCTTGCACACCCAATTAGAATCATATGTTGTCATGGACTACCCCATAGCCATTGACATATGTGAAATTGATTATAACAAACGTAATGAGTAAGTTAAAATATGTTATAAATATCTTGATGCTTTGATTTTCGACACCAC
>JAOZUV010000376.1:706-3041 GCA_029938505.1 Bacteroidales bacterium
ACTCAGGAAGCAAATAATATTATTATTAAAAGGATTGTCTATTATGAGAACTAAAAGATTGATGTCGTTATTTTCTGGCTGTGGTGGTATGGATATTGGAATGGAAGGTGGTTTCTCAATTCCAAAGCAAATCCTTAACACTAAACTCTGTTCACAATTTATTGAAAAAGAAGATGAACAGTTTTACCACTTAAAGAAGACTTCATTTAATACTGTATTTGCAAATGATATTATGGAAGAAGCGAAAATTGCATGGGTTAATTACTTTAGTAAGATTAATCAATCAGATACTAACAGTATTTATAGAGTTAGAAGTATAGTTGATATCGTTAAACAATATAAAAGCGGTGACAAAAAGGTATTACCAGACAATATTGACATTATTGTTGGAGGATTTCCTTGCCAAGATTTTAGTGTAGCAGGAAAGAGGAATGGTTTTCGCTCTCATAAAGATCACAACGGAAAACATATTCAAGATGTTGATGTTCCCACAGAAGAAACCAGAGGCTTACTATATACTTGGATGAGAGAGGTAATTAGTATTATTGAGCCAAATATTTTTATTGCTGAAAATGTAAAAGGTTTAGCTAATCTCGGAACCATTAAAGAAATAATTCAAAATGATTTTTCAAAAATCAACGGAGATGGTTACATTGTCCTACCCCCCCAAATTTTGCATGCTGGCCGCTATGGTATTCCTCAATCAAGAGAACGTATATTTTTTATTGGTTTTAAAAAATCTGCTCTAACAGAAAAAGCCTTGAAAGAATTAGTAAATGAAACAATTTCCGACAACATTTCACCTTACCCAACCCCAACGCATTTTTTAGAAGACAATAAAGTAAATTTATTCTCTAAAGTAGAGCATATAGACAAATTTACACCATGTAATGACGTTCTTAAGGATTTAAAGGAGCCTGATTTTACAACAGATAATTCCCAAAAATATTTTTCAAAAGCAAAATTTATGGGTAAACATTGCCAAGGTCAAAAAGAAATTGATTTGGAACGTTTAGCGCCAACAATTAGAGCAGAACACCATGGCAATATAGAATTCAGAAGACTATCTAGAAAAAATGGCGGTAAAATATATTCTGAACTTGATCTTGGTATGAATGAAAGACGATTAACCCTACGTGAATGTGCTCGAATCCAAACTTTTCCAGATAATTTTGATTTTGTTATTCCTTCAGATAAAAGTATAAATAGATTTAAGTTAAGCCCTTCTAAAGGATATAAACTTGTTGGAAATGCGGTTCCTCCTCTTCTCGCTTATTTTATTGCGCAAAAAATCGAAAAAAATTGGAATTACTATTTTAAAAAACAGACATAAAGGAACAATAAAAATGGAAAGAAATGTTGAACATTTTTTATATCTTTATTTTTACGAATTAGAAGCTGAACTGAATCGATTGTCGCAGGAGTTACAGGAGATCAAATTTCAGTCAGAGGAAGCAAACACTGATGAATACCTAAAAAAATATATAAAAACTAAGATACAAGGATTTAATAGTATCGAAAATACTAACTTAGAATACCTACAATTAATATATAATAACACATCGACTCTTTTTAATGTCAAGGATTTATTTGAATATAGAATTGAAAGTGTTTCAATTCCCGAGGAGTTAACCCCAGAACAAAAACATGACATTATGGAATCTAAGGAATCCGTTTATACAAATCCAGACCTTTATTTAAAAATTACAAATGATAAAAATGATTTTATCTACATTACTGTTGAATTGAAGTCCACTAAGAATAACATTATACCAGGATCAAGTATACAACAGGTTTCGCCGTATGAATGGGTAATATTTATAAAAAGAGATACAAGAGATATTAAAGTAGCAACAGGCTTTTATATAAATAGTATAACAGACAAACTACCTTTCCCTGATCGGAGTCCAAGACCTTTAATTGGTTTTAATACACTAGTAAAATGGAATGCAAGAAATCGTAAAGCTGAAAATTCAACGTTAACAATTTTAGTAGATAAGGAAAGCAATAAAAAGAAGATTGGATTGCTAAATGATTGGCAAAATTTCCTAGCTGAGCAATGGCTTAATACAATTAAATCTGAAGAAAGTAAAAATAACGAGAAATGGTTCAATAATGCCCTTAGAAAGTTCGCTGTTAAGTTTTTAAATTATACTAATGAATTTTCTGTTCAAGAAAGAGAAAAACTTCTTTCGAAACTGAACTCACTTATAAAATAAAACTGGAACCTCAGCTGATTCATTTATCAAGGCAAAAGATGACAAAATACATAACAATGGCATGAACTTGTCTCAGTCGCCTATGTACCAACAGGTTACTGTCACAACTGTTCAAG
>JAOZUV010000377.1 GCA_029938505.1 Bacteroidales bacterium
AGATCAGCTTCCGGTCCATCCATATTTGAAATAGCTTCATTGATTGGAAAAGAAGAAACTATTGCTCGAATTCAAAAAGGATTGGACACTATTAAACGATAAATTATGTCAGTAATTTCTATAGAAGGAATGGAGTTTTTTGCCTATCATGGTTGCTTTAAAGAAGAGCAAATTATAGGTACAAAATTTATTGTTGATTTATATATTACAGCCGATACTTCTGAAGCTGAAACAACAGATAATCTCACAAAAACAATAAATTACCAATCGGTTTATTTGCTAGTTAAAAAACAAATGCAAGAAAAATCCAAACTATTAGAGCATATAAGTCGTCGTATTTTGGATTCTATAAAACTAGAATATCCATCCATTCAAGATGCAACAATTAAAGTCTCGAAATTAAACCCACCTCTTGGAGGAAAAATGGATAATGTAAGCCTAACTCTTAAGCTATAAAAATGGAACTTCAAGAACCTGAAAATTGTCCAAAATGCGGGAAAGAATTTATTTGTTATAAATCTGGGAAATGCTGGTGTTTCGAATTTGATCTTCCTACCAAAATTCAAGAGAAAATTAAACAGCAGTATGATTCGTGTCTTTGTCCAACATGTCTATCAGAATTCTCTCCTAAAATTTCATAAATTAGGTTTCTGGAATAATATTTGTTTATTTATGCCTTATCTTTAATCATTGTAAAATGTATTAAAATAAATGTAGAAATTTATACTAAAAATTAACCATAAAACTTAAGTTATGAAAACAACAATCAAAATCTTAGCACTATTTATAGTGGCCGTTTCACTATTTTCTTGTTCAAGCAAACGTGAAGTTACACGCGTTGCCTACGACGAACAAATTGATTTGAGTGGACGTTGGAATGATACCGATTCGTGGCGCACAGCACAAGATATTTCAAATCAAATTTTGAATGATAGATGGATTCGTGATTTTAATAATGATAATGAAGGTGAACGTCCGAAAGTTATTGTTGGCTTAATGAAAAATAAAAGTCATGAGCATATTGATGCCGAAACTTTCGTGAAAGATATTGAAAAAGCATTCATCCGTACAGGTTCAGTTCGATTGATACAAGGAGGCGAAAAGCGTGAAGAATTACGTTACGAACGTCAAGATCAACAAGACTATTCATCACCTGCAACAATGAAAAAATGGGGTCGTGAATTAGGAGCTGATTTCATGCTTCACGGAACTATCAATTCTATAGTTGATACCTATAACAAACAAAAAGTATTATACTATCAAATTGATCTTGAACTAACCAATTTGGAGACCAATGAAGTGGTTTGGATGGGTGACGAAAAAATTAAAAAGTACGTTAAAAATTAGCATTGTTTGGGGCTATCCAAAATACAAATTTCGTCATTCTGAACTTGATTCAGAATCTTTTTTGTTATTGATTATGAGATGCTGGAATAAATTCAGCATGACGATAAGTAATGTAAATCCTACTTTTTGGACATCCTTTTTTTATCTCAACATTATGATCCTGTTTAGAAGATACATAAGTAAGTTATTTATCCTGCTAGCATCTGTTTTTTTGCTCTCAAGTTGTATGACTTGGCATCAGAAAAACATTGCTGTACATGAACAAATCCAATCTGGAAATATTGAGAAAGCAGATAAAATATTGGCTAATGATAAGAAATCTCAAGAAGGTAAAAACCGCATTTTAAATATTCTGGATAGAGGTGTTTTGAATCATATGTTGGGGAATTACAGCCAGAGTATTGAATTTTTTAAGGAGGCTGATATCATCATCGAAGATTATCGTAAAAACTTAGGAAGTGAAGCCATAGCTCTGCTCACAAATCCGATGGCCAAACCTTATCTGCCCGAAGATTTTGAGGTGGTAATGATCAACTTTTATCAAAGCATGAATTATATTTCGCTCGGCGAATGGGACGAGGCCTTGGTTGAATGTAGAAGAGCAAATATTAAGCTGAATAATCTTAATGATAAATATAAAGATCATAAAAATCGATATCAACAAGATGCCTTTATTCACCTTTTAATGGGCTTAATTTATGATGCCCAAAAAGATTATAATAATGCTTTTATTGCTTACCGTAATTCATTGAATATATTTGAAAATGATTATCTCGAAAACTTTGGTATTGAAGCTCCCGAACAACTTAAAAAAGACATTTTAAGAACGGCATACAAAACTGGTTTTTATGATGAAGTTTCCTTTTATGAAACTAAATTTGGAATGAAAAATGATCCTCAAACTATGGATGACGGAAGCCTAGTTTTTTTCTGGATGAATGGATTGGGACCTGTTAAATCACAATGGTCATTAGCCTTTGCTAAAGAAGGAGGAGGGCTTGGTTATATCAATTTTGTGAATGATGAAATGGGCATCGATTTCCCATTTTATGTGGATGATCTTTCGGCTAATGAAAGAAGCCGATTGGATGATTTAAGCATAACACATATTGCTTTTCCAAAGTATACCACACGTGCCCCTATTTATCATTCAGCAACATTAGTCACCGATGACAAAAGCTATCCTTTAGAGCTAACAGAAAACATCAATGCTATTGCTTATAAAGTTTTGCAAGATCGAATGTTTAGGGATTTAGGGAATTCATTATTGCGTGTTGCTCTTAAAAAAACGATTGAAAATACGGTTAGAGATAAAGATAAAACAATAGGATTTTTTGTAGGCATTTTAAATACTGTTACAGAAAAAGCAGATACACGTAATTGGCAAACCTTGCCTTTTTCAATCTCTTATTGCAGGGCATTTTTACCCGAAGGAGAACATACACTTAAACTACAAACCAGCTCTGAGAGCGGCCTTGATGAACATATTTTAACTATTCCGATCAAAAAAGGGAAGGTTCGATTCTTTGGATTTCACTCCATTGAAAGCTACCCATATGCTCACTAATACATTTGAATTAAAAATCGTTGTTGATTTTTGAAATTTATATATCTTTGCAGTCTTAATTGAGGGTCTCGTGGCCGAGCGGCTAGGCTGGGCTCTGCAAAAGCTCCTACAGCGGTTCG
>JAOZUV010000378.1 GCA_029938505.1 Bacteroidales bacterium
CGTTTAATAGATTATATCGACAATGCAGGACAACGTTTTAACGATTTAAACCTCAGAGGAAACCTAGTTGGAAGCAACCCCATAAAATTCATCTGGATGGCAGTAAAATTTGGAACAGGTGGGGCTAAAGAAGATTTCTTTGAAGATATGCTTCATTTATTCCGTCAGTTTAGTGGAAAATCAAAAAAACAAATACCAACAAAAAAAGAAATTCAACATTGGATGGATCGTTATCCATCGGGATTGGAACCCAGAATTATTAAAATTCGAGAAAAGAACCGCGACCGAATTATTGACATCTTAATAAAGGAAATTGACGAAGGTGAAATAAAAAGTCCTAATTACTATTTTGAAGCGAATATGTCGGACGAGCAAAAGTTCATGCGCATGCTTCAATGGTGGGATGATCGAAAATTCCACTTACGCTTTGCCATACGTTCGCCCAAGTTCCTAAATGAGCTTTTAAACTTCTCTCTTGACCCAATGACAATGGGTTTATTAAATGATGCACAAAAAGCAGGCATTCCATTCTTCATTAATCCTTATTATTTATCACTTCTAAATGTTAATGAACCACATTTTGCACCTGGAGCTGATTTAGTTATCCGAGATTATATAATTTATAGCAAACAATTAATCGAAGAATTTGGACAGTTGGTTGCCTGGGAATGCGAGGATATTGTACAACCCGGAAAGCCAAACATTGCAGGTTGGATATTACCTTCTGCCCATAATGTTCATCGCCGTTATCCTGAAGGTGCTATTTTAATACCTGATACGGTAGGTCGTGCCTGCGCAGGCTTATGTGTAAGTTGTCAACGGATGTTTGATTTTCAGGCAGGAAATTTAAACTTCAATCTGGAGAAATTAAGACCCAAAGAAACTTGGCCTCAGAAACTCAATCGATTGATGGAGTATTTTGAAGAAGACTCACAACTGAGAGATATTTTAATTACCGGTGGTGATGCTTTGATGAGCACCAATATATCCCTAAGAAAAATATTGGATGAAGTTTATGCAATGGCAAAGAAAAAAATTGATGCCAATCAAAGTAGAGAAGATGGGAAAAAATTTGCTGAAATGCTCAGAGTCAGGCTGGGGACGAGAATACCTGTTTATCTACCCCAACGAATTATCCCTGAATTAATTGAGGTGTTGGCTGAATTTAAAGAAAAAGCTAGCAAGATTGGAATTAAGCAATTTGTTATTCAAACCCATTTCCAGTCTGCTATGGAGATTACTCCAGAATCACGCGCAGCAGTTAGCAGCCTTTTATCGGCTGGATGGATTGTCACTAACCAATTAGTACTCACGGCTGCTGCCTCACGAAGAGGACATACAGCTAAGCTTCGTAAAGTTTTAAATGATATTGGTGTCCTTACCTATTATACTTTTTCTGTAAAAGGTTATATGGAAAATTATCACAATTTCGCCACAAATGAAAGAGCCGTTCAAGAACAAGTTGAGGAGAAATACCTCGGGAAATTTTCTGAAAATTTCAACTCTCAGATTCAGAAGTTTACATCAGAGGCTGATAAAATGCTTGAAAATATTCAACAATTCAGAAAAGATAATAATATCCCATTCCTTGCTACTGATCGAAACGTATTAAACTTGCCAGGCATTGGCAAAAGCCTAACATTCAGAACTATTGGAATCACAAGAGATGGGAGAAGAATACTTCAATTTGACCATGATGAAACCAGAAATCATAGTCCGATCATAGAGAAAATGGGGAAAGTAATTATTATTGAATCCAAGTCGATTTCCGATTACCTCCGACAAATTGAAGAAATGGGAGAAGATCGAAATGAATACGAAAGTATTTACGGATATTCAATGGGTGCCACAGAAGCTGTCAACCCTATTTACCAATACCCAGATTACGACTTTAAAACAACCGAAGAAGTGACTAACTTCTCCATGGAAGAGTTAGTTGAGGATGAAGATGATACTTTTGAATTTTAATTTTCTTCAAAAAAGGAATTATAATCCGGATAGAAAAGCTTTTCTTGAGCTACTTTTTGTGAGAATGTAAAATACTGTGCTTCACTCTCAGAGCATAGATCACCATTATTATCAAATAATTCTACGAGAACGGTAACAAGATTCCGTTTAACATTTGTTATACGAGACTTTAAGGTAATCTCTCCCCCATCTATATAAATAGGTTTTTTATAACGTGTTTCCAGTTTTGAAGTTACACCAGAAGTCTTATGTTTAATTTGCACACACCAGGCAGCTACTTCATCCATTAATACAGCTTGAATTCCGCCATGTAATACATTATGAAAACCAGTAAATTCTTTTTTGGGAATCCATTTTGAAATAACAAATTCTCCATCCTCAATAAATTCGAGTTTAAGTCCGATGGGATTATGTTTTGAACAGGCAAAACAATAATGATTATCTATTTTATCGTAAGGATTAATTATTTTTCTCATCGTATTCTAAAGTAATTTAAGAAACAAATTTAAAGAATGGAAGTGAGAATCTTATCTGTAATTTAAAGAATATATTTCGATTTCGATGAACTCAGCCTCCATTTATTCCACTATCTCAGCATACAAATCAAATGGAGATGCCGAATTGATTTGAACGCTATAAAACTCACCTAATCTAAGATTAGCACTTATAGGGATTAAAACCTCATTATCAACCTCTGGAGAATCAAATTCGGTACGAGCAACAAAATAATCACCCTCCTGACTATCTAGCAAAACCTTAAACATTTTTCCTATTTTTTGCTCATTCAATTCAAGTGAAATCTGCTCCTGAATCTCCATCAACTCTTCCATTCGCCGAGTTTTAACTTCTTCAGAAACATCATCTTTCAAATCGAAAGCAGAGGTGCCTTCCTCAGCAGAATAAGTAAATACACCCAAACGATCAAACTTCATTTCCTGAATAAATACTTTAAGCTCTTCAAAATCAGCCTCAGTTTCACCTGGATATCCGACAATCATGGTCGTACGAATAGCCACATTAGGAACCAATTCTTTCATTCGCAAAACCAACTC
>JAOZUV010000379.1 GCA_029938505.1 Bacteroidales bacterium
ACTATGGGTACGCTTTTTTGAGGGAAGAAAATTTTTTACCATTGGATTTACAAAACAAAATGCATTTAAAAAATACATAACAGGATTTTTAATTGGTTTTGGGATGTTATCATTAGTGATTGGATTGATGACTATTGGTGGATATATTCATTTTGATATTGAAAAAATAACCTTTGGATCTGATATTTTATGGATTGCATTGATTATGCTAATTGGCTATATTATTCAAGGTGCAAGTGAAGAAATTATATTTAGGGGTTGGCAAATGCAAGTCATTGGCGCACGCTATAAACCCTGGCTAGGACTTGTAATTTCTTCTGTGTTATTTGCAATTTTGCATGGTACTAACGATGGTGTTAGCATATTAGCCATCATAAACATTGTATTTTTTGGAGTATTACTTGCCTTTTTTGTATTACGTCAAAATAGCCTCTGGGCTGCCTGTGGTTGGCATTCGGCATGGAATTGGGGTACCGCTAGCATTTATGGATTGGAAGTAAGTGGGTCTAAGAAACTTGGTTCAATTTTAAATGTAACAAGTTCTGGTCCTGAATATTTAAGTGGTGGTAGTTTTGGACCTGAAGCTAGTGTTATTACAACGATAGTGCTCATTATTGGAATTATTCTCCTGATTAAATTAAAATCTAAAAAGTAAATAATCATCAATAAATTTTAACTTAAAACTTCCAAAATAATCTACAAATTATAATTGTATAGAATTATAATAATATAACTTCTGATGTAACTTTTACTAATTATGATCGTCATATAAACGATACAAAAGTTACATCCTATGATTTATAATTTCTTCAAAATTGCACTCAGAAACATACAAAAGCGCAAGCTTCATTCATTTATAAATATTTTCGGGTTAGCCTTAGGAATGGCAGCTACCATCTTAATTGCCTCCTTTGTATTTTTCGAGCTGAGTTATGATAAGCAAAATGAAAAATACTCCGATATATATAGAATCTACAATACTATTTATTTACCCAATGGTGAATCGGTTGAAGGACCTTCAACACTTGGCACGATAGCACCCAGACTAAAAGAACAAATCCCTGAAATCAATCAATCAGTAAGAATGACTGGATTTAGGGATATGAATATTAGCTATAAGGAAAATATATTTGCAAACGATAAACAAATTTGGGCTGATTCTACATTTTTTGACATTTTTAGCTGTGAGTTTATATCTGGAAACCCTAAAGACGCTTTAACCGAAGAGCGTTCTTTAGTACTTACTGAAAGTTTTGCCAAGACAATTTTCGGGAGTGAAGAAGCATTCAATAAAGTGGTAAAGGTTGGTGGCGAAAGCTATAAAATCTCAGCTGTCATTAAAGATATCCCAATTAATTCTCATTTTCATTTTAACATACTCGGGTCATTCGTTACTGTTTGTAATAGCCGCTATGATATCACCAAAGATAATGGCTTTAATTTTCACACTTATATGGTTTGCACCAATTTTGAAAAGCATAAAGTTTCGATCGAAGAAAAATCAAACCTTTTAATAAACCAACTTTCTGATGAACGATTTGGAGAAATGGGACTTAAAATTGATTCCTATTTCCAAGCAATGAGTGATATTCATTTAAAATCTCATTCCATTTTTGAACTTGAACCTAATGGGAATATAAATAACATTTATATATTCTCGATACTGGCATTTTTCATCATTCTAATTGCTGTGGTCAACTTTATAAATTTGGTAACGGCTAATTCAGAAACCAGAGCCAAAGAAATTGGCTTACGAAAAGTAATGGGAGCTTTTAGAGCAAATCTATTCAAACAATTTATTGGAGAATCCATATTAACCTCTGTTTTTGCTTTTATTATTGCCTTAGGTATTACGGAGCTTTTTATTGATTTATTTAAAGAATTAATGGGAAGTCCTATTGATTTGCCTTATTGGAATGACCCAATAATACTCGTATCAATGCTGCTAACAGTCATTATTATTGGTTTCCTATCAGGTAGTTACCCAGCATTATACTTATCTCGTTACTTACCAATAGAGGCCTTAAAAGGGAGTAAATCCTCAGGAGGAGCAAAAAATACATTCTTACGAAAATCATTGGTTGTATTTCAATTTACGATAGCTATTTTCTTATTGATCAATCTTGCTTTATTGTACAAACAAGTAAGTTTTATGAAAAATAAAGATCTGGGTTTTGATAAAGAACAAATTGTCGTTATTGATGGATACACCCCGACAATTAGAAATTCATATAAATCCTTAAAAGCAGATTTACTAGCAAATCCAAATATCATTTCGGTGACAGCCTCACAAGCCGTACCTGGCGAATTAGGTAACATTGAAGCGGCCTATATGATGGGTAATGATGCAAAATCAAGTATTGCCATTCACGAAAACCGAATTCAAGATGATTTTATTAAAACCTATGGAATCAAAATTATTGAAGGAGAAGATTTTTCAAATGACATGGGAACAGCCAAGGATAAAATAATTTTGAATGAAGCTGCTGTAAAACGCCTTGGACTTGTTGATCCATTATACAAAAAAGTCGTCTTCTATAAAGACACACTCCAAATTATTGGTATTATTCAAGATTTCCACTTTCAATCATTACACGACGAAATTGCTCCTTTTTCAATGACTAAGAGAAGAACAAATTTTAATAAAATTTCTGTTAAGATTAATCCACGAGATATCTCAAAAATATTGAGAAAGATAGAAGGTGCTTTCTCAAATGTAGATCCCAACAATGTATTTCAATATAAATTTATTGATCAATCATTTGAAGAAATGTATTTAGTAGAAGAGCGCTCAAACCAGCTAATTACCTATGCTGCCATCCTCGCTATTATAATTTCAATGTTGGGATTATTTGCCCTTACCTCCTTTACAATCACTCAAAAAGTACAAGAAATTGGAATACGGAAAGTAATGGGTGCAAGTGTTCAACAAATTGTAAAAATGTTTATTATTGATTCAGCAAAATGGGTAGTTATAGCCGGAATTATTGCGATTCCCCTCGCCTATGTATCAT
>JAOZUV010000380.1 GCA_029938505.1 Bacteroidales bacterium
TAGTTAGCTAGTATTATTACCGAATCAGTTGTTCCAGTGAAGTTGATTTCAATTTTATTTTCAGCCTTTGCCGAAAGCATGACTGAAAAAATAAATATAAGTATTGTAGTCAGTTTTTTTATCATTTTACGCGCATAATGTTGTGTAATCAAAAATAACAAATTATAACACAATCCAGCGTTTCCCACACATGTTTCTTTATTTGACCAGAATAAAGAAATGTATAATTTATGCCCCTAAATGAGACCATTTTGAATAGGCATCAATTATTTTTTTTGAGCCCTTTGAGTTTTTGAGAATATCATTAAGCCAATGTAGTGATGGATCTGAATCTATGCTTTCTGAATATGGCTTACTTGAAGTTTCTTCTGCAGCAATAAATGGAAGACTAAAATGAAATTCACTTCCATTGTTTAATCTGGATCTTACACCCATGGTTCCCCCCATTTTTTGAACGAAATTATTGGAGATATTAAGACCTACACCAAGTCCATTATGTTTTTTACTATTTACTGTTTTAACATGGCTAAATTTGTCAAAAATAATATTGTAGTTATCAGTTGGAATCCCTATTCCAGTATCCTTTACAGAAAATTGAATGGTGTCCTGATTTAAAAATTCATAACCAAATTCGATATACCCACTTTCAGTAAATTTTAAAGCATTATCAATGAGGTTAGATAAAATTTGTTTTAATTTTGAAATATCTGTAAGCATTAAAGGATTACCATTGGCTTCCTTTTTAAGTCTTAGCTCGATATGCCCTTTCCCAATATTACCTTTATTCTTATTATAAGATGTAAATAAATTATTCATTAGGAGATTGATGTCACAGGCTTCTTTTTTTAAATAAATTTCTTTGGACTCAATTTTAGCAGTTTGAATAATACTTTCTATAGTATTTAATAGCTTTTGACTGCTTTCAGCAATGCCATCAATAAATGAGGTCTTTTCTTCATCTGAAAGGTTTTTGTCCATAAGTAAACCTGAGAATCCAAGTATTGCATTCATTGGAGTGCGAATTTCATGAGAAATATTTGCTAGAAAAATTGTTTTTAATCTTTCAGTTTCTCCTGCACATTCTTTTAATTGCTTCTCAGTTTGTTTTAAACGCTCGAGAAGTTCAATATAGCTTAAATTTTCGTTTTCATCTTTCATCTCGTCATTATTCATAGTCATTGCGCTTGTGGGGTGTTAACGCTAATACTTAGTTCCTGATGTAACTAAAAAGTAACCCTTAGAGGAAAACTTTTTTTTAATGTTTGCGTATAATCCCCCTAGCTACTAATTACCTTATGATTTTGTGAAGTATTTTATTATTTAAAAATAATTTTAAAAGTAGGGTTACCTTTTGAGAACTATTGGAATTAATATATATCATATATATATAATAATAGTTAATCTCTTGAAAACCAGCTAATATTGAATTAATTAAAATTACGGCCATGAAATTAAACTCTACTCTTTTAAAATATTTTGCTACAATTTTAATTTTTGTAGTGCCGCTTTCTGCGATTGCAGATATATCCTATAAAGGCCAAGTTGTTTACAATAATGAAAATAACACACCTCTTAAGGGTGTTGAAATTTTATTAAAAAATATGAATGGCGATATCGTTGCAACTGAGATTACTGATAAGAATGGTAATTATAAGTTTAAAGGTCTTGAAGAAGCTGTTTATACTATTGATGCAAGATATGATGCCGAACCAGGTGGTGTTGATTTAAGTGATCTTTTTTTAATCCTGAAACATCTTTTGGGTCAAACTCAATTAGAGGGCATTTCATATTTGGCTGCTGATGTTGATGGTAGTGGAATGGTTGATTGGAATGATTATTGGCATTTTTTGATTGATTGGTTTACGAATGGCGAAGATTTTAAAGCAGGTAAATGGGCTTTTCTAACTAGAGAAATTGATTTAACAAAAAGTGAGAAAAACACCACTACTGATATTATGTCTTGTAATGGTGATGCTAATGGAGGAGGTGATTTTGAGCCTGGTGTTAAAAATAAATCAATAAATCCTAAATTAAATTATGCAGGTACGATTTCAATCTCAAATAGCGATTACTATGAGATCCCAATAAATTATGCTGAGATTGAATCAGTAGGCGGGTTTGCAATGGTGTTTAATTATTCTGATGATGTTGTTATTGAAGGTATCACTTCTCAAGTTAAAAATATTAATTATTCGTATGAAAATGGTGAGCTTAGAGTTTCTTGGATTAATACTAATCTTGGTGTAAATACGCTCGATCGTAATGCATCATTATTCACAATACAAGCCCGTGTATCCGGAGCTCCAGCTGATAAACATTTATTTTCGATTGCAGATGAAAGTAATATAATTGATATTAACGGTAAAAGGATTGACGGTGCAAAACTAACAATGCCTCAATTTATTGAAGAGATTGAAATGTCTGAATTAAAAAACATATATCCCAATCCTGTTCGTGAACATGCAAAAATTGAATATAAATTAGCTGTAGTATCAGATGTTAGTTTAACATTATATAATTCTAATGGTCAAAAGATAGCTGAATTATTAAAAGCTGTTCAGTCTGCAGGTATGCATTTTGTTGATCTTAATGTAAACAATTTCAACTTGGCTAATGGAACCTATATTTATAGACTAGATTGTATTGGGGAACAAAATTATACAGAATCGAAAATCTTGATTGTTTGTCAATAGAGAATTAAACGATATTAAATAAAAAAAAGAGGGTGTTTTTACCCTCTTTTTTTTATGCTTAGGTTTTATTAAACTTATAATTTCGTATTTTTAAGCCTTTAAAGTATGTGTGTTTTTTACTTCCCACTATTATGATGACGATAATTAGAGCAGTTGCTCTTTTTGTATTGCTTTTCTTTAGCCAGCATATTATATATGCTGGTGACAATTCAATTGATATTGAAAAATTAAATAACAAAGCAAACACCTTTTTAAAAAATGCTATCTACGATTCTGCCATATATTATTATCAGAAATCGGCATTACTTTCTCCAACA
>JAOZUV010000381.1 GCA_029938505.1 Bacteroidales bacterium
GGAATTTGGCAAACTTATGGAGCCTATGGGAGTGTGACCGGACATATCGTTTTAGCATCCTCTTTTATAGCTTCAGTGGTTTCATTGGTACTTTCTTTGCGATCGAAAACGTGGAAAAAAATGATGCTAAATTCAAAAGTGGACGGGAAAGTGAATGTTATAGACGATCAAAAAATTAAGGTGGGAGATGTAGGAAAAAGTATTTCACGTTTAGTGCCTGCCGGAAAAGCCATGTTTAATAATGAGTTTTTCGAAGTCCATACGCATGGCGATTTTATCGATCCTCAAAAAGAAATTGAAGTGATTAGTATTGATCACAATAAAATTATTGTAAAACAAAAAATATAAATTATGGAAGCCAATGTTGTTATGATTTTAGCTATCGGTATAGGTGCGATAGTTGGTTTATGGATCATTTTTTATTTTATACCTGTAGGTTTATGGTTCACTGCCCTTTTATCTGGCGTGAAAGTATCTCTTCTTCAGCTTGTATTTATGCGTTGGCGTAAAGTTCCGCCACAACTTATTGTAAGGAGTATGATTTCTGCAACTAAGGCTGGAATACATGTGACTAGAGATGATCTAGAGGCCCACTTTCTTGCCGGTGGAAATGTTGTTTCGGTTGTAAATGCGCTGATTTCGGCTGATAAAGCCAATATGAATCTTGGATTTAAAGTTGCTACTGCAATTGATCTTGCCGGTCGTGATGTATTGGAAGCTGTACAAATGTCGGTAAATCCAAAAGTAATTGATACGCCTCCGGTGACAGCTGTTGCTAAAGATGGTATTCAGCTGATTTCGAGAGCGAGAGTTACTGTTCGTGCAAATATTAAACAATTGGTTGGTGGAGCAGGCGAGGAAACTGTACTTGCAAGAGTGGGTGAAGGAGTTGTTTCATCTATTGGTTCTGCAGACTCTCATAAAGAAGTACTGGAAAACCCTGATTCAATATCAAGAGTTGTATTAGAAAAAGGATTGGATTCAGGAACTGCGTTTGAAATTTTATCTATCGATATTGCAGATATCGATATTGGAAAAAATATTGGAGCTGTTCTTCAAATGGATCAGGCCAATGCCGATAAAAATATTGCACAAGCAAAAGCTGAGGAGCGTCGTGCCATGGCTGTTGCCGTTGAACAGGAGATGAAAGCGAAAGCCCAAGAAGCTCGTGCTAATGTTATTCAAGCGGAAGCAGAAGTGCCTAAGGCTATGGCTGAGGCATTTAGAAGTGGAAATATGGGTATTATGGATTATTATAAGTTTAAAAATATTCAATCCGATACTCAAATGAGAGATTCTATTTCTAAAACTCCTTCAGGAAAATCAAAAGGAGGTTCATCAGAATCATCCAAAAAATAGTAGAAAAAATACATTCAAAATTTAAGCGTTTATGCATCATGTATAAACGCTTTTTTTATGATAAAATGTTTGTACTTTTGCAGCATGAATATGATTAGTGAGGCTCGTATAAAAAAAATCAATGCAACCTATATGGAATTGCTTAAAGCATGCGAAGCTTTTGCTAGTGAAGAGGATATTAAAATCATTAATAAAGCCTTTAAAATTGCTTTTGATGTTGAGCTCGAAAAATATAAAAAGGAAAGTAACATTAATATCATGCATTCGCTTGAGATTGCTCTTATTGCGGTTGATGAAATTGGTTTGAGTTCAGTAGCAGTTGTTTCTGTATTATTGCATAATCTTCTTGAATCAGGTGAAATATCTATTAAGAAAATTGAAAATGAATTTGGATCGATAGTTGCCACTGTTGTTAATGGATTTTTTGAACTTTCGAATATTCAAACAGGGAGGCTCTCAGCTCAATCCGATAATTTTAGGAAACTGTTTCTTACCATTGTTGACGATATCCGAGTTATACTTATAAAGTTAGCTCACCGTCTCTACGATATGCGAAATTATGAGAAGTTATCGGATGTTAAACAGGAGATTTATCTGGATGAGGTGACTTATTTGTATGTTCCAATTGCTCATCGTCTAGGAATTTATAATATAAAGTCTGATCTTGAGGAATTGTCGATGAAGTATTCTCATCCTAAGATTTACGATTCGATACAGGATAAGATTCAGTCTACTAAAACAAAACAAAAAACATTACTTGAAGATTTTATAACACCGATTCAGCGCGAATTGATAAAACAGGGTTTTAATTGCGAGTTCAAATCACGACCAAAATCTGTTTATTCAATTTGGACAAAAATGAAACGTCAAAATTTAGGTTTTGAGGAAGTATATGATTTTCTGGCTATTAGAATTATTTCGGATAGTGATAAAAAAACGGAAAAAGAAGTTTGTTGGCGTATTTATTCTATTGTCACAGATATATATCATCCTAATCCAAAACGCCTACGTGATTGGATATCAACCCCCAAGGCTAGTGGTTATGAATCATTACACACCACTGTGAAAGGTCCAGGCGATCATTGGGTTGAAGTTCAAATTAGAACCAAACGGATGGATGAGGAGGCTGAGAGAGGTCAAGCATCGCATTGGAGATATAAGGGCTTTGATACGAAACAAGATGCTGAAACTTGGCTTAATCAGGTTAGGGATATTTTGGAAAACCCTGATCAACTCCATTTTGATGAGGCTTTTGATTCTAATAAAATAAAAAAATCGGATAAAATATTTGTCTTTACACCCAATGGTGATGTAAAGCAATTACCAATAGGTTCTACTATTTTAGATTTTGCTTTTGAAATTCATACGGATGTGGGATCAAAATGTAGCGGAGCAAAAGTGAATAATCGAAATGTACCTATTCGATATGAACTGAAAAATGGAGATAAGGTTGAAATCGTTACTACAAAAAGCCAAAAGCCAAAACAAGATTGGTTGAGTTTTGTTATTACTAATAAAGCAAAGGCGCGTATTAAGCGTTCAATGCTAGAAGCTAAATACAAGGAAGCTGAAGTGGGTAATGAAATTATTCGTCGGAAATTTAAGAACTGGAAAATTCCATTTAAGGACGAAACAA
>JAOZUV010000382.1 GCA_029938505.1 Bacteroidales bacterium
CGCTATACTTACCTCCAATCTGTAAAAACGCCTTTCCTTCAGGATTGAATAAATTTATCTTGCGAAACAACGAAGAAAGGCCAACAACCTGGCAAAATAGACTCCAAAGGGTTTGTCTTTGCCAACATGAAGACGGATTAAGTGTTCCATCTGCAAAACATGTTTTACCACCCCAAATTTTGGCCACTGGATTTTCTTTAGCAAAACGTAATAGTTTATTTATAGCCTGACCCTGAACAATGGTATCTGGATTCAGCAGTAGTAAATATTCACCAGTGGCATATTTAATCCCTTGATTTCTTGATGCAGAAAGGCCTTTGTTTTTTTGAGTAAATACTTTAATGCGAGAGTCAATGTCTTTAAACTTATTAGCAATCATTAAACTTCCATCCGTAGAACCATCATTAATAATAATAATTTCAATATCATTATAACTTTGGTTTATTAGAGACTTTAAGCACTCCTCTAAATATGCTTCCACATTATATACTGGAACAATAATTGAAATAGTCATATTTGTTAAAATTTTACAGCAAATTAAAGAATATCTGATTAATAGTTTTATTTGATATTTCTACTGGATTATTAGCTAATCTTTCATAGTTACAATCAGCAATAATTGGGATGTCTTTTTCTTTTATCCCTAATTCAGTCAGTTTTAAAGATAAGCCAATATTAGTCCAGAAACGTTTTAGTTTTTGAATAGCTTCATTAAGGTTGTTGCTATTTAAAATGGTAAAAATATATTGAATCTCTTCTTTTGCAGAAATATAATTAATGCTCATTATTTGATCAAGTGTTAAAGCAACAGCATGTCCATGTGGAATATTGTATAATGATGTTAATTTATATGATAATGCATGTGAAGCTGTTGTTTTAGATATGTTTATGGCTTTGCCTGCCCAGTAAGCTCCTTCACTAACTTTATCTTTCGATAGTAAATCATTTTCGATTACTGCTTTTCCCAAATTATTCCATATCAGTTTAATTGCTTTTTTGGCATATTCTTTAGATTCGGGATTGCTTCCGAGTGCCCATAAAGATTCAATTCCCTGACAAAGTGCATCAGCACCAGCACAAGCAGCAAGGTAGGGTGGGTTAGTATAAGTTAATTGTGGATCAATAATCGCGAAATCTGGTAATATGTTTTTATCAGCAATAGAATATTTTATCCCATCTTCATAAACTACTGCAAAATGAGTAGCTTCGCTTCCGGTTCCAGCTGTTGTGGGAATTGCAATTAGAGGAATCTTGTTTTTCCCCTCACGCTTTGTGTATTTACCTAATACAACACTACCCTTATTTAAAGAAAAAAATTTAATTAATTTTGCCATATCAATTACGCTGCCTCCGCCAATAGCAATTATTATATCACAATTATTTTCTGCAAAATTTTGAATGCCTATTCCAACGTCTTCACTTTTTGGATTAATATTAAAATCTGAAAATCTAAAACTTTGATAGGCAGCCAAATGTTTGGTAATAGTCTTTTTTGCACCAGATATTTCAAAAGATTTTTTTCCTGTAACGATTAATATTTTTTCAGGTGAGTATTTTCTGAGAATATCACCTAAGTGCCGAACAGAATTTCTACCGATTTTAATTGTTTGATGCATCTATTGGATGAATTGTATAAAACTCTTTTTATTCTCTTTGGGAGTAGCATGAGGGCGCCCTAAATTTTCCCTTGATTTCAAATTAACTTTTATCTCCAATAATATTGGACCTTTCATTTGCTTTATTTCTAGCAGGATTTTATTAAGATTATTCAGACTGTCAATACAAAAAACATTTTTATATTTTGATGCCAAAGCCATATCAGAGATGCTAATAGCAAAGCCAGTTGTTGGTTGCCCCCCCACTGATTCATGAGCCCCATTATTAAATACAATGTGCTTAAAGTTTTTTGGAGCTAAAGTTCCAATTGATGACAATATTCCTGCGTGCATTATAACAGACCCATCACCATCAAAACAAAAAACTGTTCTTTCAGGTTTATTTAAAGCCACTCCAAGAGCAATAGCGGCAGCATGCCCCATTGAACCTACTGTGAGGAAATCTTTTTTATGTCCTTGCTTTGACTCTTCTCTATATTCATAGAGTTCCCTCGACAATTTCCCTGTAGTCGAAATTACAATGTCCTCTTGGTCTAAATTATCTACAATTACTTTCATGGCATCTTCTCTGCTCAATTGAAGATTTGTGTCAATATTAATTTCAGAACTAAATTTGCTAAATGATGACTTCCTGACAACGATTGCATGAGGAATTCCGGTGTTTTTTATAGATTTAATAATGTCAATAATTTGTTTTTTTGCCTCATCAAAATTATAATCTAACACTATATAAGGCAATTCCATTGCTTTCAATAATTCCAATGTCACTTTTCCTTGCTTAATGTGCTGTGGCTCATCTTTAATCCCAGGTTCTCCTCTCCAACCAATCATTAATAATAATGGAATCTGATAAACATCTTTATCTGCTAAAGATAATAATGGATTTATTGCGTTGCCAATTCCAGAGTTTTGTAAATAGACTAATGGAATTTTTTTGGTAGCCAAATGATATCCTGCTGCTAAACCTATAGCACTACCTTCGTTAGCTGCAATGATATTTTGTTTGGGGGTTGTATTATTTTTAATACATGCACAAATATCTTTAAGTAATGAATCTGGAACTCCGGTAAAAAATTCAATTCCTAGTTCATTTAATAAATTTAAAAAAAATTGGGTGTTTATCATTTTGTGCCTGGTATTAATTCTAAAATATCTTTTATTGGCATACATTTCTCATTTGCATTGTATGATCTTCCATGTTTAAGTATTGATTCAGCAACCTCTTTCATTGCAGGGTAAGATGCCCTTAGCATATGGTTTGCATAAATGACAATGTTTACACCCCAATCTTGAAATTCTTTTTCATGTATATGATTAAAAGTCGAAGGAACTACCACTAAAGGAGTGTTTTTATTTGTTTCCCTAAAACGATCT
>JAOZUV010000383.1 GCA_029938505.1 Bacteroidales bacterium
AATAAAACAAACTTTTATGATTTGGGTAAATGTAAATTTGATTATAACCGCCAAATGTTAAAAATTGATGGTGCAGATCAAAAGCTAACATCTAAAGAAGCTGAACTATTGCGTTTACTTTGTGAAAATTTAAATGAAGTTTTGGATAGAAGTGATGCTTTAAAAAAGATCTGGTTTGACGATAGCTATTTTAATGCTCGTAGCATGGATGTTTACATAACTAAATTACGAAAATACTTGAAGGCTGATTCAGGGGTTGAACTAATCAATGTTCATGGAATTGGCTTTAAATTGGTTGTTAATGAATAGAATCTTGCAACCAGCAACCAGGTGCTAAATCATATTTTTTGTTTTGAATAATACTCCACAAATGTTGAGAACCAGGCCCTTTTGCGCGATTACTCAACACTATCATACTTTTCTCATTTTTTAGATCGCGGATATAAAATGCCCGAAAGCCTTTCCACCAACCATAATGGTAAACGGTGTTATCCATATTATCTCTAATACGCCAACCAAAGCCATAATTATCTTTACGACGACGCGAATCTGGACTCCCTTTTTTATATGCTTCTGCTAAAGTTGAATCATGAACTAAAGTTCCGTGATATAATGCTTGATCGAATTTAAAAATATCTTCTACACTTGAATAAACCCCTTTATCACCCATAACCCCATTTAAATAGTCATTTCGTTGACGAATAGGACGCCATCCTCTATAACGATAACCAGGAATACCTTTTGTAATATAGGCTGAAATCATTGAATCCTTAGGAGTCGTATAAATGAAACTATCCTCCATTTTCAGAGGGTCAAAAATGTTTTTTTTAACAAATTTGTTAAAAGCTTGTTTGCTGATTCGCTCAATTATATTTGCCAGTAAAGCATAATTTGTATTACAATAATGAAACCCATTATTGGGTTTAAAATAAGTATCGGGTTTATGCTCAATAAAAAGGTTTAACATATCTGTATTGGTAAGTGGGAAACGCTTATCCTTCCAATGATCGTGAGCAAGTGACATATATCTTGACAAACCAGAACGATGTGTTAAAAGTAGTCGGCTTGTTACGTTTTCGTAAGGGAATTCTGGTATATAATGCCTGATATCCTGATCATAATCAAGCAATCCTCTTTCATGCAAAATCATAATTGCAGTGGCCGTAAACATCTTTGAAACGGAGGCTAATTGAAAGGCCGAATGTGTAGTGATACTTTCTTTGTTTCGAATATCTCCATAGCCAAATCCATTTTTATAGATCAACTTCCCTTTTTCGCTATATAAAATTGCTCCTGCAAAACCCGATCGTTTATTTAAATGTTTGTAAATTCCATCTATCCATTTAGCTTTTTCAGACACTAATTCTTGATCAAGGTCGGTGAAAAGATTTTTTGAAAGTACAGGTATATTGTCCTTAGCGTCTTTTTGTTTACAAGAAACAAAAAGAACCAGTATTAAAATTAATAGAAAAAAAGAATAATATTTCATTTGTATTATTTCAGCTGCGAAGATATTAGAAATGTTTATACATATGAGTAAACTTTGGTTGAAATTATTTAATAAAAAAAATTAGTTTTACTTCACTTATCCGAATTTGGATATTGAAAGCAGAACTAATTTTTAATAAAATTGGAATAGATTTTTATTGGTTGTTTGATAGGGGATTGGAAGAAATGGCACAGCCTTTGTTAAGGAATATTCAATATAAAAATTCTATGCTATGGAACTCGCAATCTATTTATTTTTACTTTACTTAATAGCTTCCATTTTTGTAAGTTTTGAGGGGGTGAAACATCAAATTGGAGGAAGCTATGCATTTTTACTGAGCTTGCTATTAACACCCCTTATTGGAATTCTACTTGTGCATTTATCTCCACGAGGAGCAAACATATCGCATTATGTCAAGCGTAGCGATTGTAAAGATTGTTCATATAAAAATAATTCGAATGATGAAGTTTGTGAAATATGTGAGAAACATGCTTATTGGGTAGAAGTTTAATTAATATAAATTCCTAATTGATCTTCGATGACTCCTAAAATTTTTGGTTTTTCTTTGTTTTTTTCTCAGGGGGAATAATTATTTTTGTTCAAATCCGTACATTTGTTGTTTCTAAGCGTACACCTAATTCATCAGATGAATAATACAATGTAAGTAATGGGCTGGGAAACAGGCGTATAAAAACGTGGCATATTTTTGGCTATTTTTGGTCATCAAATAATAAAATTGAAAAAATGAGACAGAATTTAATTATCAATTGGGTAAAGCGAAACAATAAATTATTATTGGTTTCTTTATTAGTAATATTTATTTCGGGAGGCCTTATAGCTCAAAAAACATGGACTTTGAGAGAGTGTATTGAGTATGCATTAGAAAACAATATTGAGATCAAAAAAAGTGAATTAAATTCGGAGACAAGTAAAATTGCCAAGAATCAACGAAAACTTAGTTTACTCCCTAATTTGAACGCTAATACTTCTTACACCTACGGATTTGGTCGTACGGCTGATAATGTAACATTTGAATACGTTAATAAGGAAACACAACAAGCTTCGTTTGGATTGTCAAGTGCAGTTACACTTTTTGATGGATTCCAAAAAATAAATACCTTGAAACAAGCTCATTTTGATTATTTAGCGAGCAAGTATGAATCGGATCGTATTCGTGATGATATATCACTTCGAGTTGCTGCTGGTTATTTAAGTGTACTTTATAGCATGGAGTTGGTTGAGAAAAGTGAAGCTCAATTAGAAGTGACAAGAAATCAAATTAACAATACAGAAAAGCATGTAAAAGCTGGAACCTTGCCTAAAGGAGATTTATTGGAAATGCAATCACAAAATGCTATGGAAGAAGTTAATCTGATAAGAGCCCAGAATCAATTGAGTTTAGCTTATCTTGATCTGAAGCAATTATTAGAATTAGAATCAGGAGAAGAACTTCAAATTGCGATACCTCAAGTTGATGTTTCTTTTGCTAGTGAAATT
>JAOZUV010000384.1 GCA_029938505.1 Bacteroidales bacterium
TGAGTTTATGAGATTCCGAATCAAGTTCGGAATGACGAAATAAATAATGTTAAGTCTTTTTAATATACCTGTTTAACACCCAATATATCTCGAAATCACCATCCGTTGGATTTCAGAAGTTCCTTCGCCAATTTGCAATAAGCGTTGGTCACGATAATGGCGTTCAATGTCATAATCTTTCATCAAACCATAGCCACCGTGCAATTGTAAGGCTTCGTCGGCTACTTCTTTGGCAATTTCTGAGCAATATAATTTTGACATAGCCGCCTCTTTTGCAAAGGCTTTATTATTGTCTTTCAACCAACATGCTTTATAAAGTAAGTTTCGGGCTAGTTCAATTTTGGTAGACATATCTGCCAATTTAAAGGCATTGATTTGGAATTTATTAATGGGTTGTCCGAATTGTTTGCGTTCACGCGAATAATTTAATCCCAATTCAAAAGCTCCTTGAGCTAATCCAAGACCCATGGCTGCAATTGATAAACGGCCATTATCTAAGGTGCTCAACATAATTTTTGAACCTTCACCAACTTTACCTAAAAGGTGATTTTCAGGAACTTTGCAATCGTCAAAGTATAATTCGGCAGTATCTGAAGCGCGCCACATCATTTTCCCGTGCATAGAAACCTGCTTAAATCCGGGAGTCCCCTTATCAACTATGATACAGGTAAATTCTTTGCGTCCGTTTTCTTCATCACTCACAGCCTGAACAGTTGAACCAATAGAAATTTCAGAGGCTCCATTAGTAATAAAAATTTTGGAACCATTAATAACCCACTCTCCATTTTCAACAAATGCTTTTGTTTTCGTTCCTCGAGAATCAGAACCTGCTGTAGCTTCTGTAAGTCCGAAACCCCATAAAGCGTCTCCCGTACATAATTGAGGAAGGTATTTCATTTTTTGTTCTTCGGTTCCGTAATAATAAATCGGACCAATACCCAATGAATTATGAGCGGCTAACGTAGCAGCCTGAGAGCTATCAACACGAGCTAATTCTTCTACTGCGATGACATATGATAAGGTATCTAGTCCTTGTCCGCCATATTTTTCTGGTAGATACATTCCGAAAAGTCCGAGTTCTCCCATTTTTTTGGTAAGATCGATAGAAAACTCAGCCTTTTCATCAAGTTCTTTGGCAATAGGACGAATTTCAAGTTCAGCAAAATCGCGAACAGCTTCACGAATCATTTGTTGCTCTTCACTTAAATCAAAGTTCATAATCTGAAAATTAGGTTAGTAAAATATGTGACAATTTGAACTTGAAATAACCAACTTTATTGATTTTAAATGAGTGTAATACGATTGATATACATTTGCTTCGCTCATGAAATTCATCTCACTTTGTCTGATGACATTCAATTGTATTAGACTTCTAAATAAATATTAGTCTTAACTATAAATTATTTGCTTTAGTACATCAAGTACTTCAGCAATTTTCAAATTGCATTATTCAATTTCAATTAATGGCATTCCTGCATCCACCATTTGATCTGGCTTAATCAAAATAGATTTAATAATCGCATCTCTTTTGACCATAATATTATTTTCCATTTTCATAGCCTCGATAATCAAAATCAGATCTCCTTTTTTCACTTCTTGACCTACCTTTACATTGAGTTTAAAAATTCTTCCTGGTAGTGGAGAAATGATATGTGTTTCTTCAGTAGCTTCAACTTCTTCGCTATCTGAACCATCATGATCAGCAGCAAGTAAGTCGTTTCTATTTAAAATGAAATCGCTCCCATTAATGCTAACTTTTGATCCTTCATCAGCATTAGAGATCGTTGCAAAATAGGTCTCATCTCCAATTGTAAAATCAATTTCACCTTTATTGATGTACTCTAAAGAAACATTTAATTTTTTACCTGCAATCACAAACTGATATCCACCTTTTTCGTTTTTATTGATGTCAACTTCATACTCTTTCTCATTGTATGTGAGTTTAACCGACATCAGATTACGCCAATAACCAATGGCATTCCACACATTGTGTTCAGGAGTTAAATAAGGTTTTTTGCTTGTGAGTTCTGTATCTAAAGTATAGAGTAAATAGCCCGCCATTGCGATCGGATATTTAACTTTAGCTTTACTATATTTATTCCGATTTGGTGCTTGTTTTTCTTTCACGGCAGATGTTGTTTGGTTGTTGTTTGATTGTTGTGATTCTGAACGTAATTTTGCGATTTCATCTTCAAATCGTTCTTTCGCCATGCCCGATTTATAATCCCTATATTGGGTTTCGTGCATCGCTAATTCGAAAAGTTCTTCATCATCCGGTCCAGTTTCCCAGCCGTTTTCTTCCATTTCTTTTCGATATTTATCTAACTCATCTGGATAAGCCTCTTGAGGAACACCAGCATAAAATTTCTTTCCTTTACTTTTTGCTAATTCAATAATTTCAGGAGCTAAAGGACCTGGTAAATTACCCGCTTTTCCGAGTATCATATTCCATGTATTTTCATCTAACATGGAATAACGTTCTTCGCCTTTAGATAAAGAAACGATATTTAAGAGAGCGACGTTTTTAACATATTGGCTAAATGGAGTGACCAATGGTGGGTAACCTAATTTTGGCCATACATATTCAACTTCATCAAATAGTTTTACCAATAATTCATCCTCGTTAATTTCTTCTTGTCCAACAGATTTTAATGAATAATTAATCCCAGCATGAACTCCTTTTAAGTCGGCCATCAAACTTCCCATCATTCCGCCAGGTAATCCTGAGTTTAACATTAAGGAAGATAGGAAACGGTTTTTAGGATTGATGAAATATCCAAGAAAATCATCTATAAATTCCTGAGTCAAAGCCCGAGCTTCCATATAGGCTTTCATATTGATTTCAGGAACATCAAAACCAGCATCTTTCAACATCGCTTGAATGGTAATAACGTCTGGATGAACCATACCCCAGCTTAGTGGTTCCATGGCAACATCCACATAATCAACCCCTGCGTGTGCAACTTCTAACATCGAGGCT
>JAOZUV010000385.1 GCA_029938505.1 Bacteroidales bacterium
CGGCTTTTAAACGGCGACATTTTGCTCTTAGTTCAAATACTGTTAATGCAGGGGTGTCATCAATCAAGAGCTTAGCATCCGTTAAGGTGTTTATTTTTGCATTCAATTGCTCCCATTCATGAAGTTCAAGATTTCCTTTTTTTAGTTTATCTGCTGATAATTCAGTCTCACTCGAAATTAAGCGGGTGACTAATTGAATGGATGACATCTCTAAGGAGAAGAAAGCAACTGATTTTTTGAAATCTATTGCACAGTTTCGAGCCATGGATAAAACAAAGGCTGTTTTACCCATACCTGGTCGGGCAGCTAAAATTACCAATTCAGCTTTTTGCCAACCATTGGTAATACGATCCAATTCTGTAAACCCTGATGGAATTCCACGTAGATGACCATCTTGTTTACTTGCATTTTCAATTTCTTTAATAGCATCACCAACCAAAGATTGCATATCATCATAACTGCGACGTAAATTGCTTTCACTTACGGCAAATAAATTCTGTTCAGCACGGTCTAAAAGATCAAAAACATCTGTAGTATCCTCAAAGGCATCCTTAATAATCACGGATGAAATTCGTATTAATTCTCTCTGAATAAATTTTTGTGAAATAATTCGTGCATGATATTCAACATTAGCCGCAGAGGCAATTCGATTGGTTAATTGAGTGATATAATAGGGTCCTCCAACGATATCTAATTCACCGCTGCTTTTTAATTCATTGGTAACTGTTAAAATATCTACGGGTTCAGATTTGCCAAATAAACGGCTGATTGCGGCAAAAATTATTTGATGGGCTTCTTTATAAAAAACTTCAGCTTTCAGAATATCAATAACAGCGGTTAAAGCATTTTTTTCCAACATAATAGCTCCCAAAACAGCTTCTTCCAAATCAGTTGCTTGTGGAGGTACTTTGCCATGTTCCCATAAAGGCTGATTGCTAGTGCCGGGTGTTGAACGTTTACGACTAGTTATTGGTTTATTCTTTGATGCTTCTTCCATAATTCAAAAGTACAAAATATCTATTTGGGTTATTAAAGAATCTTATTAACAATTTAAGCTGGTATCAATCAAATTTTCAGACATTGGATTTCCATATATTTGGTGTCAAAAATCATCACTCCATTTTGTTTTTTACTCTGACACACTGCAGGTCCATCAATCCATAAAGCTTCATTGTTGTTTATTTTAATTTTCTCAAATCCATTTTTTATAACTGAATTATGAGATGCAATAATACAGCCTTCTGGATGTCGATGACCCGAAAAAGATAAGCTGCATTGATGAATTTCCTGAAAATTAAAATGCTTCTTTAATTGATTTTGATTCGTGATAAATTCGGTTGTTGAACCACTCAAATCAGGAAATGCATAATGAGAAAATAGCATTTGAATTCCATCAAATTCTGCTATTTGAAATTCTTCTAGCGATTCAAGATAAATTTTGTTTTTTCTTGAAAGAAGAGGAGATAGATCGTAGCGTTCGTATAACCAAATTTGTTGATTTGCCTCTTTTTCCCTTTCATCATAGGATAATTTATACCAATTGTTAGGATAATAAAACCCCCTCGTAAATTGAGGTATCCGTTTTACAGAATAAAGATCATGGTTTCCAGGAATAACGATACTGCAATTTGAGCGAATGATTGAAATACATTCATTGGCATTACGACTCTCAAAGTATTCATGAGAATCTATACTAAAACCAGTGATATCTCCCAAACAAATTAATTCGTTGCATCCCGCTTTTTCAAGAATAGAAACTGCTTTTTTTAAGCTTATAACATCCTCATGTATATCTGATAAGAATCCTAGTTTCATTTTTTTCTTATAAAAATAAAAAAACTCCCACTGTAAACACAGCAGGAGTTTAAATTATTTTAATCTTTGTTTTTTTTAAAAGAAATAATAAACACCTAATAAAAGACGAAGATTTCCAACATCTTCGCTATTTATAACTGTCATGTCTTCTTGTATATCGCCATAGGCTGCTACTGTATACTCAATTTCTCCAGCAAAACGCATTTTACCAGAATTGAAAATTAAACGAGGAGCCACTCTATACACATAATCAATGTTTGATCCACGAGAGTAGATATTTCCATTTAAAAGTAAATCTTCGTTTGCGCCATTATTTTTAGTGTATCCCGCAAAAATACCTGCTTGGAAATCTTTGCCATTGGTATGTAATTCAGTCCAAACCGAAAGTGTTTTGATCGGAGTGTATTCATAATCTTGCATTACTCCCATTATACTATTAGTTTCTGCATAGCCACCCAACATGGTTAAATGCGTTGTGTTTTGCCCACTAACAGCTTCTAGTTTCCATGTGATATTTTCTGCTTTTACTTTCATGAATGCCATGAAAGATAATGCATTTACAGACTCGGATGTTGCATGACCCTGTGTCACAATACGGGGCGTTAACGAAAGATAATCAGCTCCAGCACCAATTAAAAATTCATTCCCATTACTGTTTTTCTTATGGTATTTAATGGTGAAATTTAGTTCAGGAAATGCACTATTTCGTAGGTATTGAGAACCAGTACCAGCAGGTCCTGTACTTGCAAAATCGCGTTGCGTCATTGCAGAAAAGATAAATTTAAAATCATCCGCTTTTTGAGTCAAACGAATTTGTGGATTTCTTGAGAACGGTTGAAAAGGTGTTCCCGTATTGAAACTTACAGTTCCAGGGAAACATTCAGTAATAAACATGGCGTGCCATGTTTGACCAACTAATAACTCTGTATTTTCCCAATTTAATTTTGCATAAGCATGACGTAATCGGAAGCCATTGATATCAGCTCCTGTATGTCCAAAAAAAGCTCCTTCGATTAATGCTGAAGTTTTTGCACCAAAAGCATCAGGTCCACTAATGGCTCCTTTTAAGCGGGTTTGAATTGACAACATATTAAAGTTGTCTTTGCCATTGATATCTTTTCCGAAGGCATCTAAGTTTTCCATCATAGGATAAAGGTTAA
>JAOZUV010000386.1 GCA_029938505.1 Bacteroidales bacterium
AGCAGAATCAAGAACTTTAACACCATCAGCTTCAATGGCTTCTTTTTTAACAAATGGATCGAAAGCAAAAACTTCCATTCCAAATCCTTTAGCAATAGTGGCTACATATCTACCAACATTACCATAAGCATGAATACCAATTTTTTTGCCCTTAAGCTCGGTACCAGCACTTCCGCTAAAATGTTTACGTGCCTGATAAATCATCATACCAATAGCTAATTCTGCTACTGCATTCGAATTTTGTCCAGGAGTATTCATTGCAACTACACCCTTAGCTGTAGCTGCTTCCAAATCAATGTTATCATAACCCGCTCCTGCACGTACAATCACTTTCAGATTGTTAGTTGCATCAAGGACTTCCTTCGTTGCTTTATCACTACGAATAATAACTCCATCAACATCTTTAATGGCATTTATAAAATCTGATTTATCGGCATACTTCTCTAATAAAATAGTTTCATATCCTGCTTTATCGAAAACACCTTTTATTTGGTCAACTGCTGCTTTTGCAAAGGGCTTTTCAGTTGCAACTAATACTTTTATCATAATCAATTTTTTTTAAAATTAAAACAAAAGCAGATTTAATTAAACCTGCCTTCACTGTAAATATCTTTAAGCTATTGTTTTTTCAAATTCCTGCATACAAGCAACTAAAGCTTCAACACTTTCGATCGGAAGAGCATTATAAGTGCTTGCTCTGAAACCACCAACTGAACGATGACCTTTGATACCTACCATGCCTTTTAAAGTAGCAAATTCCATAAATGCAGTTTCATGTTCTTCCTGACCATCTTTCATTACAAAACAAATATTCATTAACGAACGGTCAGCTTTATCAGTAACAGTTCCTTTGAAAAATGGATTGCGATCGATTTCGTCATAAAGTAAGCCTGCTTTTTTGATGTTTATTTTTTCAATTTCTGCAAGACCACCCTGAGTTTTTAACCATTTCAAGGTTTGAAGAGCAGCATAAATAGGCACACATGGAGGTGTGTTAAACATTGACTCAGCTTTAATGTGAGTACGATAATCAAACATTGAAGGAATTACTCTGTCAACTTTTCCTAGAAGATCGTCTTTAACAATCACAAAAGTAACTCCGGAAGGAGCCAGGTTTTTTTGAGCACCACCATATATCATGGCATATTTTGAAACGTCAATTGGACGACTAAAAATGTCAGAAGACATATCAGCTATCAATGGAATATTTACATCTAAATCTTCCTTGATCTCGGTACCGTAAATGGTATTATTTGTTGTGATATGAAAATAATCAGCATCTTCAGGAATCGTATATCCTTTAGGAATATAATTGAATGTTTTGTCTTCTGAAGAAGCAACAACATCTACTTCACCAAATAATTTAGCTTCTTTAATAGATTTTTTTGCCCAAACACCGGTGTTAAGATAAGCTGCTTTTTTATTCATTAAATTGTAAGGGATCATGGCAAATTGAGTACTTGCACCTCCACCTAAAAATAACACAGAATAACCTTCAGGGATATTTAACAATTCTTTAAATAAAGCAGTTGCTTCATCAACAACAGCCACAAATTGTTTACTTCTGTGAGAGATTTCCATTAAGGATAAACCCATACCTGCAAATTCTTGAATAGCTTTGGCAGTATTTTCAATAGTAAATTGAGGTAATACAGATGGGCCTGCGTAAAAATTATGTTTTTTCATACTCCTGTTATTTAATAGTTTAGCTTATGTGATATATTTAACAATAATAGAACGCAAATATATAAATATTATAGATAATAATTAAGTAAACAGAGTATAAATAATATGATTATTTTTGCCCTGAATTACTTAACTAACAAAGAAAAATGAATTTCGAGAAAAGACGAAATACGCTTTATAAACTAGGTGAATTTTTTGAAGATTTCCTGAGTGTTGAAACAACGAATTTTTCTGAACATTTCGGTGAGGAAGATTATAAATGGTTTGAGCATCAGATAAATTTGTCAATTAGCCTTAATTCGTGGTTTACAGAGGAAAATGTGTATTCTATGCTAGCCTCATGGGCTAAGGCTCTAAAACAAAAAAACATCGACCAATGGCTGAGAAAATATGCTATACCAGATCAAAATTCAACTAAAAAGATTGGCGTTGTTATGGCTGGAAATATCCCCATGGTTGGCTTTCACGATTTCTTGACTGTATTTATTTCGGGATATCAGTTTATTGGGAAATTATCCTCTGATGATAAAATTTTAATTCCTGCTATTGTAAAAATCATGAATAAGATTGATGCAGATACAGAAGTATTAATTGAATTCACCCAAGAAAAATTGAAAAAATTTGACGCAATCGTTGCTACTGGAAGTAATAATACAGCCCGTTATTTTGAATATTATTTCGGAAGATACCCAAACATCATTCGTAAGAATAGAAACGGAATAGGAGTACTCACAGGCGAAGAAAGTATTACTGATCTGACATTACTTGGTCAAGATGTTTTTAGCTATTTCGGTTTAGGTTGTCGCAATGTGTCAAAATTGTATGTGCCAGAAAATTATGATTTCACTGGATTATTTAAAGCCTTTGAAAAATATGCAAGTGTGGCTATAAATCATAAATACGCCAATAATTACGATTATAATAAATCGATATATTTAGTCAACCGTGAGGAACATTTCGACAATGGCTTTTTATTATTAAAAAACAGTTTGGAAATGTCGTCACCCATCTCAGTTATATTTTTTGATTATTATCAGGATATCAAAAATCTGAATAATAAATTAAAAAGCAAGAATGATCAAATACAATGTATTGTAAGTAAGTCAGATAAAATTGACAATCGTATTAATTTAGGAGAAAGTCAGCAGCCCGAATTATGGGATTATGCAGATGGAATTGACACCCTCAAATTTTTATTAAATTTATATATAGAAAAAAAATGAAATAATTATCGAAATGCTTTGTTTTTTTAATAAAAACGGGTACTTTTGCCGTCC
>JAOZUV010000387.1 GCA_029938505.1 Bacteroidales bacterium
GAAGCCACAATAAAGCCTTCTTTTTTGTAAGTTTTTCTACCTTTTGTTTGTCCGTCACCATATATTTTTGTTTTATAAGCGTGACAACAAGCACAAAGTGTAATACAATTTGTTTTTTTATTGTTTCTTGGATCACCATCCCAATGATCAACTTGTAACATACAAGAATCTTCTATATGAGTTGTACATATAAACCCAAGTCTACCATCTACATTTTCACAATAAGATTTTCTATAACGTCTAGAAAGATGTTTTGAATTTAAGTAATTAACTATAGCCTTTTCTCCAAAATACCCCGCTTTATTTGCAGCTCTCAAATTTATTTTTTTGATATATTCTGCTGTTGTTAAATTTTGTCTGTCGGCTGTCATTGTTCTAGCATCTGGGTAACCATTTACTTCAGCATTATGTTGTTGGTGACAACTTCCACAAACAAACCCTTCTTTAACATTAAATTTTTCTCTTACCCAAGAAGATTTTCTATAAGATGTTACTCCATCTGATTTTCTCTCATATAGTCTTACTGCATTTTTATTACAACCTTCGCATTGACATTTTGGTTTTTTCATCTTAAATCCTATATCTTAAATTAATATTTCACTTCTAATTGTATCTATATAATAACATATTAGAAGTGAAATGTCAAGTACTTTCTTTAATAATTATCCATGCCAATCTGTTTTTACTTTATCACCACAAACTTCAATTAATTTTTCTTTAATTTCTTTTTTCCAATCACCATGTGTCATTTCATCCAGTTGGGATTTAGGACTAATCCCAAGATAATGTTTTTCATAACTATAATTAAATTCCAAATCTTTAATATAATATAAATATTTTGAAATTTTGCCTTGATTATAATCATCACTTTCTGGATTACAATATTTTCTAATTTCCTTTTTATCTTTTTCTGTCTCGGCGTTTTTCATTAAATATTCATAAATTGATTTTGAGTGTTTCTCCTCATCTAAACAAACTCCATAAATTAAAAAACTACTACTTGAACTGTTACTCACAAATCCTTTTCTAATCTTCATTATTCTCCTCCTTAGAAGTTTCTTTCTATCCAATAACCCTCTCTTAATAAAACCCTTTGATAACTACCTGGTATCCAACCATTATATTTACAATAATATCCAGGAACCCATCTTTCTTCATAAACTGGGCGCACCCAAATTCTGTCAACTACTCTATAACTATTATAATGATAACATTCATATCTTCTATATGAATGATATCTATTATTCCTATACCCAAAACTTCTATGATTATTACTCCTATTATAATTCCTTCTTTGACTTATATTTGTAGATATTACTGGGGGACGTGGTAATTTTTTTATTTTCTTTTCTATACGTTTATGTAAAGATTCCGCTTGAGTTAATGTTGTAATTGAAAATAAAAACATAATTATAAATATTGTAAATGTTAATATTTTTCTCATTTTACATTTCCTTTCAACTTTTTCTGGAATTCTTCTTGCCAATCCAACATTTTAGTTCTGCCTTCTTGTAAAGCTTTAATAAACTCATCAAGATGTTCTTTTTCTTCAATCATAAAATTACCTTCAAGTTCAATATATCCTTTAAACAAAACCTTGCAAGCAACTTTGATTCTTGCCCACCACCTTTGGTGAAACCATTTATTATTCCAATATTCATTCCATATAATTGTCTTATAGAAATTAATATCTATAAGACCAAAATCTTCATCAAATTCAAAAATAATAGTGGAATCGCAAGTTTCACCTGAACACGCACAACCAACTCTGTACCAAACTTGAGTTCCCTTCCATTCTTTTATTTTCATTACATTATTACTTATTGTCATTTTTACTCCTTAAATATCATATATTAAACATTGATGACAACCATTTTCATCTTTGTTATCAATTAAATTATTTCTAAATTTAGAAATACGATAATTATTCCATACTTGTTTATTAAAATCTTTAATATTAGTCATATCAATTCCTTCCATCCATTTTTCAGTACCTGGGCAAAAAGAACATGGGTGAGCTTTACAGTCAACATCAATGTATAATGACATTCTCGTCGACTCACAAGGATCAACCATTTGTTTTATTTCTTTGAAGTTGTCTCTTCCTTTTACTGCTCTTATCAATCTTGAAGCGGAACAGGAGTCAGCTCCTATTGGAATATTATTGTTTAAGGCAAAATTTATAAGAGATTGATATTTTTCAGCGGACATTCTTGAGAAACCCTCTCCCCGTCCTTTTTGTTTAAGGGAAAGTAATACAATAGCATTTAAGCCAGGAATTTTTCTTTCAATATAATCTAACATTGTTTCTTTAACTAAATCATAAGTTTCTTCGGAGATTAATACATGAATGTTAATTTGATCTAAACCATGGTTTCTAAGTAATTTTATTGAATTATAACATTTAGTAGAATCTTTGTGACGGGAAACAGCTACTGCTCCACACACATTAGCAAGTTTTTCTGCAGTTTTATCATTTATATTTGCAACTGTTATGTTTGGAATAACACCACGCTCTCTCGCATACCACATCATTTTGAATAAATCTGGGTTAGCTGTAGCAGAAGCATCCACACCAAATGCAATTTGTGTCACTGTTCTGGGAAGATAATCAAATACATTTTTGAATTCGGCAAAAGAAGTATTATGCCCTTTTTTAGTATTTGATTTGTAGCAAAATGGACAACCTTCATCACATATAGTTGTAATCTCAAAGTCTAAAATTTCAGGACCTGGAGCGACTTCAGGATCATCATCATAAGTTTTACCCCATCTCAAAAAAGCGCCATTTTTTTTATTGAACATATAATTATAATCTTTTGACATTAAACATTTCTTATTTCCATCTTCCATTATTCTATACATATTAAATTAATCCTTAATAACAGTTATAACCATAATTCCTAAACATTCCTCACATTGACACGTCTCTGTAACATTTTCACGTTTAATTTTAT
>JAOZUV010000041.1 GCA_029938505.1 Bacteroidales bacterium
CATCTTCATTTTCAACCCACTGAACAGCCAATTCATTTGTTCCTATAAAAGGGTCAGGAACAAGTCCATTAGCCATTAAATCTGTGTGTACTGTACCAGGCACATTTGCAGCTAACCACTCATCGGTACCCGCTTGGCGGAACTCCCATGCAGCCACCCTTGTTTCTTGCTCACAACTATATACAATCAAACAAATGAAAATAACTGAAAAGAATTTGAGAATACTATTCACTATAGTTGATTTTGATGTTTTGACGACTAAACTTATTTTCCGAATTAAAAAGGATTTAATCCTCTACTAATATAGAACAATTCTGTTTTTTAACAAATCATGATTACTTCCAATCTAATTTGAAATTATAGAATATCTTTATCGACTGATTATTTCAATTAATTGACGAATGAATTGGGTATTGATATTTATTATTGCCATTATTTTTGTTTCGGCTTTTGTTCGTTCGACTTTTGGTTTTGGTGATGCGCTAATTGCGATGCCATTACTAGCCTTATTCATCGGCTTAAATATTGCCACTCCTTTGGTTGGTTTATGTGCGGTGACTTATTCAATTCTAATACTATATAAAGAATGGCGACGTATTAAATACAAGGATGTGGTAGTTTTAATTATCACAGCTTTTATCGGAATTCCCATCGGAATTTATTTTCTGAAAGAAAATTATGAGGGTATTATGAAATTGATATTGGGTGGATTTATTGTTTTATTCGCCTTATTTAATATTTTCAAACCTAAACTTTTTTATCTAAAAAACAGTAAGTCAGCATTTTTATTCGGGTTTATTTCAGGTATTTTAGGTGGTGCTTATAATACCAATGGGCCACCAATTGTTATTTATAGCGCATTACGAAGATGGGAACCCAAAACTTTTAGAGCCAGCATGCAAGGCTATTTTTTACCTACCGGATTTATGATTGCTATGAGCCATGCCATTGGAGGATTGTGGACAAAAGAAGTTCTACTAAATTATGCCATTGTTTTACCATTTATCATTTTGGCAGTATTTTTAGGGGGCTTGTTAAATAGAAAAATACAAAAAGACCAATTTAATATTTATATCTTCATTCTCTTGCTCATTATTGGTACGTTACTAATTGCAAAAAGCCTCTAATATACATTTCTAAGGGTTTTCCGAACAATATTAAAATTTGTACTTGATAGGCAAATAAAGACTGTATGTCTAATAATCAATCAATTTCTTCCAAAAATTAAAAAAAGATTAAAGAAATATTTGGAATTTCAAAATCAAGACTATACATTTGCAGTGTACTAATATAGTAATACACTTAATTATTCAAATAATAATAAAATTTTAAAAAATATGCTACTAAACTTTTATATGAAAATAAGTAAAGAAAGCTAATTAAAAAAATATTAGCTTTTGTCTGTAACGATGCAGAAACTTCATCGTCTAAACATTAAATAAAGGGTTTTATAAGGTATTAATTTAAAGACCTACATAAGCAAAAAATTATAACGACTGAATGAAAATAGAAATTGATAACTTAAGTCAGGTTTATAAAAACGGGAAAAAAGCTCTTTCTGACGTAGATCTGGAAATTGAAAGTGGGATGTTCGGACTTTTAGGGCCAAATGGTGCAGGGAAATCAAGTTTGATGAGGATATTGGTTACCATTTTAAAACCAAGTACTGGCATTGTTAAAATTGACAATTATGATTTGATTAAAAACCGCAAGGAAATCAGACAAATGTTGGGCTATTTACCACAAGATTTTCGTTTTTTCAGCAAATTAAAAACATGGGAATTTTTAGATTATGCAGCTGGTCTTTCGGGCTTAAACAAGAAAAAAGATCGCTTAGCAAAAGTTGATGAATGGTTGGAAAAAGTTGGTTTATTTGATTTTCGTGAAAGAGATGCAAATAAACTCTCAGGTGGTATGAAAAGACGCCTCGGGATTGCACAAGCATTAATTGGTGAACCCAAAATCATTGTTGTGGATGAACCAACCACTGGCCTTGATCCTGAAGAAAGAATTCGTTTTAGAAATATCCTTTCTGAACTTAGTCAAAAAGATGTAATTATTGTATTATCAACTCATATTGTGGGTGATATTTCGAGTGTTTGTAACGACCTTGCTTTACTAAATAATGGTTATGTTGAGTTTACGGGATCTCCTGAAGAACTTATTAATAAAGCCAAAGGTCATGTATGGCAGGTAACCACATCTGGATACGAATACGATGTTCTTAAAAATAAGTATGCTGTAATTTCGACTATCCCAACTGAGGAAGGATGGGAAGTACAATTGGTAGGCGATACCATTGAAGCAAAAGATGCAATCGAAATTGAACCCAATCTTGAACATGCCTATGTTTATTATATGGAATATCTTACTAAGCATTAAAAAAAAATATCAATTAAAGCTCTTAATAAAGATAAATATAGATGTTAGTATCAAAAAAAATAAAAACAATTGCTCATTTTGAAATGAAGACTCTTTTCAGATCTTGGTTTTTCAGGATTTTTGCAGGTCTTTCTATCGTTAGTTTGGGCATTTTTAATATCGCTGTATTTAGTGAGTCAAGTGGTGCTCCATGGCTCTTTCGCGCCCTTCCAGGAAACATTCCTTATGTTAATCTATTGGTTTTAAATTTAGGGCAAGCCATAGTCGCTGTTTTTTTGGCTTCTGAATTTTTGAAACAAGATCGAAAAAACGATACCGTTGAAGTAATTTATGCTCGATCGATGACCAATGCCGAATACATCATTGGGAAATCCTTAGGGATTTTATACGTTTTTCTAATTCTAAACTTATTTATCCTTTTAATGGGTATGGGATTTTCATTCCTCTCAAGCGACTCATCGAAAGGAATTGGGGAGTATTTTCTCTATCCATTGCTGATAAGTGTGCCCACATTGGTATTTATTTTGGGTCTTGCATTTAGTATGATGATCTTGTTTAAGAACCAAGCCATCACTTTTATTGTTTTGCTTGGTTATATTGCTTTAACTATTTTTTATCTGAATAATAAATTTTATCATCTTTTCGATTATATCGCTTATAAAGTACCAATGATGCATTCAGGTATTACTGGTTTCGGAAATTTTGAAGAGATTGTCATTCATCGAAGTATTTATTTTTTCCTTGGCCTAGGATTGATCTTCTTAACAATTTTTAAATTAAGTCGCTTGCCTCAAGCAAAAAGATTAACCTCACTCCCACTCTTTATAGGTATAATATTTTTAGCTGTTGGAGGATTACTAATCAATAAATATATCGGTTTAAAACAAGGTAGTGTTGATTTAAAAAAACAAATGATTTCTTTAAATAATCAATACGCTTTTGCAGCTAAAGTTGAGGTTAAAGAAAACAATATAACTTTTGATCATCAAGGAGAACAAATACAAGTAAAATCTGAATTAAACATCTTGAATAATTCAGGAGAAAGTATTGACACATTAATTTTTAATCTAAACCCATCTCTTCAAATAGCATCCATAAAATTGGATAATAAAAATATTAATTTTAAAAGAAACTTACAAATTATTCAATTAATCCCCTCTTCCCCAATTTCAAACTTATCTTCTCATAAAATAAGCTTTGAGTATGAAGGAAGCATTGATGAACGAACTCATTTTCTGGATCTGGACATAGACGAATTTGAGAACGATTTTAATCTGGGGATTTTCAGGGTTCGTAAACGTTTTGCATTTTTAAAAGAAGATTTTGTTTGCTTAACCAGAGAATCACTTTGGTATCCAACTTCTGGTGTTACTTATGCAACAAATCGGCCAGCTTATTTTTCGCCCGATTTTACAGAATTCACATTAAATGTAAAAACAACTGAAGGTCTCACAGCTATATCTCAAGGTGAATCAAGTAGTAGCAGCCCAGGAAAATTTAGCTTTAAACCAGAATATCCATTAACACAAATTAGTTTATTGATTGGTGATTATAAAAAAGTAAGTACAACTATCGATAATATTGAATACGGAATTTATGCCATTAAAGGAAATGAATTTTTTGAGCAGCATTTTACAGATATATCAGATAGTTTACCTGGAATGATCCGCGATTTGAAAAACGAATATGAAACAGCAAATGGTCTTGAGTATCCATTTAAACGTTTTTATTTAGCTGAAGTCCCTGTTCATTTTGCCTTGGATAAACACATTTATTCTCTTAGCAGTGATGCGGTTCAACCCGAAATTATGTTTTATCCTGAAAAGGGGGTCACCTTGGAAGAAACCGATTTTAAAAAACGTAAAAAACGTTTTGAGAGACGAATGAAAAGAGATAATGAAGAAGTGACTCCACAAGACCTCCAGGCTAGAATCTTTAAACGCTTTATCCGTGGTAATTATATGGCTAATCATCAAGAATCGTATATGTACGAAGAAATCATGGATCGAAATACATTTACTCTTTTCCCAAATTATTACAATTTTGTAAGCCAGCTTAAAAGTGAAGATTGGCCAATGCTAGATCTCTCTTTAGGAATTTACTTGAAAGAAAGAAATGCCAATGATGTGCAACGTTTCCGTTGGTTTTTTACAGATATTAACAAAGGTGAGCGGATCAATCTTGAACTCAAAGATGCTTCGCTTAAAGAAATAATGGAGTCAGGCTTATACGCTAAAGATGACGATTTGGATGAGGATGAAAAAATTAAATTAAATGACATTATCCAAGCCAAAGGAAATCATCTCTTTAATCTCTTTAGGGCCCGTTATGGATCAGCTAAGTTCAATAGCGTATTAAATCAGTTCGTAAAAAACAATACTCATCAAAGCTTTTCATTTCAGGATTTAAATCAAGTCTTTGAAACAAACTTTAACAATAATATCCAAATAGAGGTGAAAGAATGGCATGAAACAAAAATGCTTCCTGGTTTCTTGATAAAAGATTTAGAGTCATACAAAGTAATGGATGGTGATTTCACAAAATATCAAGTGAAATTTAAAATCTCTAATCCTGAAACAGTTGACGGACTCGTTACTTTTATAGCTGATTTAGAAAATCAAGAGACTAAAAATGAAGACAATCAAGTGCTTCCAGACTTTACTCAAAAAATATATATCCCATCGGAAAAATCACTTGAAATTGGCTATATTTTCAATAATGAGCCTTCACGGATTAATTTTTTCACTCATATTTCTGAGAACCTCCCCAATAACCTAGTTTATGATCTTGACAAAAGTGAAGATGTTAAAAACCTAAACGGCTTTGAAGGTCAAAGAGAGACTGAATTTTTCAGTAACTTAGAAGAAGGCAATTCTATTATTGTTGATAATGAAGATGAAGGTTTTAGTTTTCATCAGGATTTACATAAAAGCTATTTAAAAACACTGGTAGATAAGAACCGAGAAGAAGGATACAAATATAAGGGAGTCCGTTGGTGGAATCCGCCAGCTGAATGGACTCCTGTTGTGCGATCGGGCTTTTATGGAAAATATGTACGTTCGGCTTATTACACACATTCTGGAAGTGGCGACCGAACAGCAAACTGGAATGCAAATATTACTGAATCGGCTTATTATGATATTTATTGCCATATTGAAAAGATCAATATTTTTAGAAGAAGATCGAGAAATAACGCAGCTAGTTTTAATTTCAAAATTCATCATGAAGAAGGAATTCAAGACATCGTATTACTTGATAAAGATGTAGAGAATGGGTGGAACTATATGGGTACATTCTTTATCACACCAGAAACATCAATTGTTGAAATGACGAATAAATCAAGAGGCACTATGATATCGGCAGATGCCATTAAATGGGTAAAAAACTAAATTGTAAATACTATCAAAAAATTAAAATATATGAAACGCACAAAATTGATTATTCTGACACTCTTGCTTAGCGTTGGATGTTATACTGCTTTTTCGCAGAAAACGGTGAGTCTTGAAGAAGCACTAGAAATTGCATTTGAAAACAGTCCAGATATTCAACGATCACGATTGAATATTGAGCGGAATAAAGAATTATTAAACGCTCAATTAGCTTCCTTAAAATCAAAATTTGCACTAGATGTTACACCTTTTTCTTATAGCAAACGGGATAATTATGATGATCAATTCTCAACCTGGTATAATAGCGAAACCAAAAAATTTTCCAGTCAGTTTTCAGTAGTTCAACCTATTAAAGCATTAGACGGAACATTGTCGCTGATAAATAGTTTCGAATACCACGATAATGTATCCACTACTGGTTCGGACTTTGGTTTTTATAATAATTTGTACATACAATACCGACAACCACTTTTTATGTACAATCAAACAAAAATGAATTTAAGTCGAAATCAGCTTAATCTGGAAAATGCAACTCTAGCATATTCAATTGAAATGCTGAATATGGAGAAATATGTTACCCAAGCCTTTTACGATATTTATCAAAAACAGATGTCCTTACAGATTGCTAAAGAAGATTTTGATAACCAAAAAATCAGTATGGAGATCACTGAAAGTAAAGTAGAGGGACAATTATCAGCAAGAGAAGAATTGTATCAAGCCGAGTTAAATTATACAACTAGCCAATCTAACCTTGAAGATCAAAAAGTTGCTCTCGAAAATTCAAAAGATGAATTTAAAAGACTATTAGGAATTTCTCTCGATGAAGAGATCGAAGTTACGGCAGATATTCAATACAAAGAAGTGGCTGTTAATCTTCGACAAGCTGTTGATAATGGTCTTAAACAAAGATTAGAACTTCAACAAAAAGAAATTAATATTACCAATGCTCAATTTGATCTGATTCAAACATCTGCCAATAATAAATTTAAAGGAGATGTCAGTCTATCGATGGGATTTACTGGTACTAGCGAAGTTTTTTCAGATATATATAACACTCCATCAAAAAGTCCTCAGGCAAGCATAACCTTCTCAATTCCTTTATTTGATTGGGGAGAACGTAAAGCAAGAATTAGGGCTGCTGAACTTTCATTGGAGTCAACCAGAATCGATCTTAAAGATTTAGAGAATGACATCATCATCAATATTCGTAAAGTATATCGAAACTTAAATAACTTGATTCGCCAAATTGGAATAGCTGATCAAAATGAGCGCAATGCACAATTGACTTACGAAATAAATTTGGAACGCTATAAAAGTGGTGACCTAACCAGTATCGATTTAGAACGCTTTCAAAATCAACTTTCTGAAAAGAAAATGAATAGAGCTAATGCCTTGATTAGTTATAAACTTGAATTATTAAATCTGAAAATACAATCGCTTTGGGACTTTGAAAATAACAGGTCATTTGTCCCACAAGAATTGCAGGAAAATATGATAACTGAAAAATAAGAATCAAAAAAACGAACAAAGTAAATAACCATACAAACCATACAAAAATGAAACGATTATTAGTATTCCTAACAGCAATAGTAGTCCTTAGCTCGTGTAATAATGACGAGAGAGATTTGAATAAAGACATCTCAATACCTGTATCGGTATTAGAACTTAAACCTCAATCCATCGAAAAATACATCAGCACTACAGGCACTGTAAAACCTTTAAAAGAGGTTGTTCTTAAAACCGAAATCGCAGGTACTTATCACCTAATGACTAATCCTAAAACAGGAAAGCCATATCAAATGGGCGATAAAGTTAAAGCTGGTGAAACAGTTTTAATTATTAAAAATGAAGAATATGAAATTAGTATCAAACAAAATTCTTTAAAACTAAATTTAGACATATCACAACAGGTATTTAATAAACAAAAATCATTATACGAAAAAGGTGGTGTAACACTAAAAGATTTAAAGGATTCTGAAGTTAGCTATATCAATGCCCAAAACACTTTGGAAGATGCAATAATTCGTTTAAAGAAAATGGCCGTAATAGTGCCTTTCACAGGAATTATTGTGAATCTTCCTTACCACACAAAAAATACAAAAATTGAAACGGGGCAAGAAGTCATGAAGATTATGGATTATAGCGAACTATTTATGGAAGTACATTTAGCTGGAAAAAACTTCAATACCATTAAAACCGGACAAGAAGTGCGCATTATGAATTATACGTTGCCAGACGATACTTTAATAGGTCAAATTGCACAAATATCTCCAGCCTTTGATCCCGAAACATTATCGTTCAAAGCTGTTTTAAACATTAGCAATAAAAAATTATTGCTTTCGCCTGGTATGTTTGCTAAAGGCGAAATCATCGTTTCGAAAGCAGAAAACACCATTGTGATTCCTAAAGAATATGTTTTACTGAAACAAAGAGGAAACACTGTTTTTGTAATAAACAAAGGCCTTGCCGAAGAACGAATAATTACTTTCGGTTTAGAGAACCCTGATAAGGTTCAGATTACAAGTGGTTTGAAAGAAAACGATCGTTTGGTAACAAAAGGATATGAAACATTACGCGATCGTTCAAAAGTTAAAATTGTAAAATAAATCTGGGAACATGATCAAAGCCATAGCGAAATCTACTCTGAATAACGTCATCAATCGCTGGTAAAATTCATTAAGCCTATTTATTCAAATTAAAAACACATGAAGAAAATAACTCAATTTTCGGTCAATTATCCGGTAACGGTATCAATGCTGGTTCTTGCCATTATCCTGCTTGGATATATATCTTTTGGCAAACTAAGTGTTGACTTGTTTCCAGAGATGAATGCACCACGAATTTTTGTTGAGATTAACGCAGGTGAACAACCTCCAGAAGAAATCGAGAAACAATATATAGAAAGTATAGAATCACAAGCCATTCGCCAAAAAGGCGTAACACAGGTTTCATCTATTTGTATGGTTGGATCGGCCCGTGTTACCGTTGAGTATAGTTGGGGAACTGATATGGACGAAGCATTTTTGGATTTGCAAAAAGCAATGACTACTTATAGCCAAATGTCAGACTTAAAAGAATTTACAATAAGCCAACACGACCCAAATGCTTCCCCTGTTATGATGATTGGGATGTTACATCCTGATATCAAAGACATGGATGAGCTTCGGAAAGTGGGCGAAAACTATATCCGTAATGAACTAATCCGACTTGAAGGAATTGCAGAAGTAAGCTTGACCGGAACAGAAGAAAAAGAAGTTTTGATTGAAACAGAACCTTATCTTTTAGATGCACATGAATTGAGTGCTGATGCAGTTGTACAGCAAATCCAGGCAGTGAACCGCAATGTAAGTGGAGGTAGTGTTGTTGAAATGGGCAAAAAATACATCATTAAAGGAAGTAGTTTGCTAGACAATATTGAAGATCTCAAAAATATCATTGTAAGTTATAAAGCAGCTACACCAGATGCTAATAGCCCACAAGCTTCAGTATCGGATAAGGTTCCTGTATATTTAAAAGACATTGCAAAAATTAGTTTTGTAAATAAAGATCCTCAAAACATTGTACGAATCAATGGTCAAAGATGTATTGGGCTATCCATTTATAAAGAAACAGGATTTAATACAGTAACCGCTGTTGAAGATTTAAATAAAGCATTGGAGACCATCAAAAAAGCATTGCCCGGTTATGAATTTATCAATGTTCAAAATCAAGGTCAATTTATTCAAAAGTCGATAGATGAAGTAAAGGAAACAGCTTTGATTGGAATTGGTATCGCCGTATTTGTATTATTTATTTTCTTACGAAGATTAAAAGTAACAGCTATCATTAGTTTTGCCATTCCAATATCTGTGATTGCAACATTCAACCTAATGTATTTTAATGGGCTTAGTCTTAACATTATGACTTTAGGGGGGCTTGCTTTAGGAGCAGGTATGCTTGTAGATAATGCCATTGTTGTAATGGAAAATATTTTTCGGAATATGGAAGATGGTATGTCGGTAAAAGAAGCTGCCATTAATGGAACGGCTGAAGTTGCAGGTGCCATTACCGCCTCTACATTAACAACTATTGTTGTGTTTTTACCCATCGTTTATTTACATGGTGCATCAGGGGCATTATTTAAAGATCAGGCTTGGACGGTTGCATTCTCATTGATTGCATCCCTTTTTGTAGCTATTTTGGTTATCCCGATGCTTTTTAATTTTGCATACAAAAACAAAAAACATACTCAAAAAGAAATTAAATCTGTTCGCATTGGATGGTACGGAAACCTATTAGGAAAATTTATTGAGAAGAGAGTTTTAGTCATCATCCTAGCCGCTGTACTTTTGGCTGGAACCGTTGCTATTTTACCAATGGTTGGTAGCGAATATCTTCCAAAAAGTGGTACCGGTGAATTCAGTATCGAACTCAAATTAAAGGAAGGAACTCAACTTGAACGTACAGCTTCAACTGTTACTTCAATTGAGTATTTAGTAAAAGAAACACTAGGTGAAAATGTTGATTTTCTATTTAGTCAGATCGGACCTACGGATGGTGGAACCAATGAAAAGTCAGTTTTTCAAAATGAGAATACAGCGAGTATAAAAGTTCGCTTAGTGAAGGATGCGATTAATCAGTCGGAAGCAATCATTGCCACTTTAAGTGAGCTACTGGGAGGTATTCCAGATGCTGAGATTCAAATCATTCGTGATGAGACAGCTTTGCAATCAACCATGGGAACGGACGAAGCTCCCCTTTTGATTGAAGTAAAAGGAGAAGAATTAGCTGTACTCGATAAAATTTCAAGCAA
>JAOZUV010000388.1 GCA_029938505.1 Bacteroidales bacterium
CATTAGGTGTACCTTCTCGTATGAACCTTGGACAGATTTACGAAACTGTTTTAGGTTGGGCAGGTTATAAATTAGGAGTGAAATTTGCCACACCAATTTTTGATGGTGCGAATATTGATCAAATTAACCAATACCTTAAAGATGCCGATCTCCCTGAAAATGGCCGTATGTATCTTTATGATGGGGGAACTGGTAAACGATTTGATCAACCAGCAACTGTAGGTTATATCTATATGCTGAAACTACATCATATGGTTGATGATAAAATGCATGCTCGTTCTATTGGACCTTACTCTTTAATTACGCAACAACCTCTTGGTGGTAAAGCACAATTTGGTGGACAGCGTTTTGGTGAGATGGAAGTCTGGGCTCTTGAAGCCTTTGGAGCATCCAATGTATTACAGGAAATTCTTACTATTAAATCTGATGATGTTATTGGTAGAGCGAAAGCTTACGAAGCCATCGTTAAAGGTGAGAGTATGCCAACACCCGGTATTCCGGAATCATTCAATGTATTGATTCATGAATTACAGGGACTCGGATTAAATATAACTTTTGATTAATATTAATTTAGAATCGGGTGTGGCTTGTTCAAACACATGCCTATCCGATTCTAGATTAAATTGTTCTTTATAAATTACAATTTAAAAACAACATATGGCTTTTCGAAAAGATAATACGGAACCACGCACTTTCTCCAAAATGACTATAAGCCTAGCTTCGCCTGAAGCCATTCTTGAGAGATCCAGTGGTGAAGTTTTAAAACCAGAAACCATCAACTATCGCACATACAAACCCGAACGTGATGGGCTTTTTTGCGAACGTATTTTCGGCCCTGTAAAGGACTGGGAATGTCATTGTGGTAAATACAAACGTATTCGTTATAAGGGAATTGTTTGTGATCGATGTGGTGTTGAAGTCACTGAAAAAAAGGTCAGACGAGAAAGAATCGGACATATTCAATTGGTTGTACCAGTTGCACATATTTGGTTCTTCAGGTCATTACCAAACAAAATTGGGGCTCTTCTTGGTTTACAAACCAAGAAACTCGATATGATTATTTACTATGAACGTTATGTAGTAATTAATGCGGGTGTAAAATCTGCAGATGGCATCAATTATCTAGATTTCCTTACAGAAGAGGAGTACTTCGATATTTTGGAAACTTTGCCAGCAGAAAATCAATATCTCGACGATAGCGATTCTGACAAATTTATTGCAAAAATGGGTGCTGAAGCTATCCATGATTTATTAGCACGTTTAGATCTTGATCAATATTCATTTGATTTAAGACATAAAGCAAATACCGAAACATCTCAACAAAGAAAAGCTGATGCCTTGAAACGTCTTCAGGTTTTCGAAGCTTTCAGAGATTCTCGTAGCCGGATTGAAAACCGTCCAGAATGGATGATTGTGAAAGTTGTACCTGTAATTCCACCAGAATTACGCCCATTGGTACCTCTTGATGGTGGTCGTTTTGCAACTTCCGATTTAAATGATCTTTATCGTAGGGTAATCATCCGTAACAACCGATTAAAAAGATTGATTGAAATTAAAGCTCCTGACGTAATTATGCGTAACGAAAAACGTATGCTTCAGGAAGCTGTTGATTCATTATTTGATAATTCAAGAAAAGCAAATTCAGTAAAAACAGAATCAAATCGCGCATTAAAATCATTAAGCGACAGTTTAAAAGGTAAGCAAGGACGTTTCCGTCAGAACCTATTAGGTAAACGTGTTGATTATTCTGGTCGTTCAGTAATTGTTGTTGGACCGAACTTGAAACTGAATGAGTGTGGTATTCCGAAAGATATGGCATCTGAATTATTCAAGCCATTTATTATTCGGAAAATGTTGGAACGCGGCATTGTTAAAACCGTAAAATCAGCGAAGAAAATTGTTGACCGTAAAGATCCAGTTGTTTGGGATATTCTAGAAAATATCTTAAAAGGACATCCAATCATGCTGAACCGTGCTCCTACCCTTCACCGTTTGGGTATTCAAGCATTCCAGCCAAAACTGATTGAAGGAAAAGCAATTCAATTACACCCATTGGTTTGTACTGCATTTAATGCGGATTTTGATGGTGACCAGATGGCTGTTCACGTTCCATTGGGATATGCAGCAGTTTTGGAAACCCAAATCTTGATGCTGGCTTCTCATAATATTTTGAACCCTGCGAATGGGGCTCCCATTACTGTACCATCTCAGGATATGGTTTTAGGATTGTATTATATGACCAAAGGTCGTAAAAACACTCTTGAATATCCTATTAAAGGAGAAGGATACAGATTCTATTCTCCACAAGAAGTTATCATTGCGTACAACGAAGGCAAAATTGATTTACATGCTGCGATTACTGTTAAAGTCAATGATGTTGTAGATGATGAACCTATCGAAAAAAACATTGAAACTACTGTAGGACGTGTTCTTTTTAATCAGGTTGTTCCTGTTGAATACGGTTATATAAACGAACTACTTACAAAGAAAGCACTTCGCGACATTATTGGTAGCATTTTACGTAAAACGGGCACTTCAAAAGCAGCAGCATTCCTTGATGACATTAAAGACTTAGGTTATAAAATGGCATTTGAAGGAGGTCTATCGTTTAACTTAGGCGATATAATGATTCCCGAAGAGAAGAAAGAATTAGTTGCCAATGCTAATACAGAAGTTAAAGAAGTAATGAGTAACTATAATATGGGATTCATTACTAATAATGAGAGATACAATCAAATTATTGATATCTGGACACATACTAACTCACAATTGACTCATACGTTAATGGATCAAATTTCTAAAGATCAACAAGGTTTCAATTCAGTATATATGATGCTGGATTCTGGAGCTCGTGGATCGAAAGAACAGATTCGTCAGTTATCAGGTATGAGGGGATTGATGGCAAAACCACAAAAATCAGGTGCTACCGGAGGTGAAATTATTGAA
>JAOZUV010000389.1 GCA_029938505.1 Bacteroidales bacterium
AGCAACTATTGTTTTAGGTTCTTTGAAGTAACCTAAATCTGCTTCATCGGGTTTGTCGCCAAAACTTGGATACCAACTACCTACTCTGTATGAGTTTAAAGATATTATTCTATCAGGCGAAACCGGATAATATTTTATAAACATATCTTTGATTTTAGGAATAGTTGTTGGCTTACCCGAAAGCAATAGGAAGTCGCAACCATAAGCCGCCATTAATATTGACAATTGCTTGAAAAGAGAATCATAGGTTTTTTCAATAATTTCAAAAACTTTATTTCTTGATAAATTCCATTCAATTTCTTCAAAATCAAAATCTCCTCCGTCAATATTAAAATGATTATTAATATATCGAATTAATTCTGGATTAGGTTTAGCTTCAATAAACATTTGATTGTATCCTATTACTTTATCATTGTCATTACTACTTGCGTGTTGTAAATATCTTAATGCAATAGGTATAAGTACCTGTACATTAAAGTTTTTTCTATATATAATTTTTCTATAATTTGGCTGTGATTTACCTTTACCAAAAAAGTTTTGTATTTTTTCAACAACATTACTACATCTTTTTTCTATAGCATAATTTTTAATAACACCAACACAGTTTTTATCATCATCGTTTACAATATCACCATCTAATATTACCTGTTTTACAATTTGCTCCAAAAGGTCGTCGCCAGCAAGAGTAAAACTTTCCCAATACAATGGTCTTGGTGTAATAACTGCATTGCTTTGTTCGGCTGCATATTCATGTGCTGCTATCATAAGGTCGGTAGTACCACCGCCAATATCAATAGTTGCTATTGTTAGAGCATGTTGGTAGGTCTCTTCTACATCGTTTCTTTTTTTACCATACAGTTTAAAAAATTCATCAGCATTGTTTAAGTATCGTTTTGAGACTTCGGAATATAAAAATACAAACTGGTTACATGTAGCTTCATCATATATCCAATCTAATTTTTCTCCTGCTCGTGTTTCGGCAAGATTTTTAGAAAGATTCTTTGGTTCAGGAATTATTTTAAAATCAATTTTTATTTCATCTTCATCAACTGCTTTATTGTATTTGTTTTCTTTATATCTTTTTAGGGCTGTTGCTGCTTCTATTGCAGCCTCTCTTAAAATAACTTGTTCTTTTTGCACAATTGCTGTCGGGCATGTAATTGTTATTCTTCTTAATTTACGAGGCGAAGATGCTTTACCATGTTCATTTCTGAATTTAAAAGAATTAATTTGTGTTAATGCGTGCAAAAAAGTTTCAATATACACAAATGTCATTAATGATTTTCTTGAATAATACGGATTTACTGATGCAGCTAAATTAGAAGTATACTCACCTGATGCTGTAAATTGTTCAGTTATGCCTTCGCAATACACCTGCTTACTTTGTACATATACATCAGGTATATATTCATCATCGTCATCAGTATTCTGTTTTGTAGTTGAGGTATTAACAAACTCCCATATTAGTTCTGATTTTTTATTATCCCATAAATACCTTTTGGGGCTTGAACAATTTGTAGCTGTTTCCTCTCCTTTATCAACATCAATATTGTATTTTGTTATTAATTGTTGTGCTTCTTTTCCAACTCGTAATAAGCTGGGCCAATTAAAACAATTTTTATATTCAGGTATATCAATATCTCCAAATTTTGCCTCAGCAAATGCGAGTCGCATAGAAAATGGTTCTTTGTATATTTTACCAAAATCAGTAAAATTATTAATTTCTAATTTTTTAACACTTTTAAAGTCAAAACTCTTGTTCTTATCTGACGGACTTTCAAACAACAAACCGCAGGTATTGGCATTACCAATATCCAAAACTAAATCGACATCAATTGGTAATGTTTTATCACTATAAAAAGTAACTTGTGGAAAGGTATTGTGCTTGAGTTTATGACTTATTTCGCTTATCTTTTTTTCAATTTCACTTTTCTTTGCATAATTTTTTGTGGTTTTTAATTTTTGTTCCAACTCATGTTTTTCTACTTGGTAGCTTCTTTCTATCCCACTCATGTATTTTATTATATATAGATACTCTGCAAGATATTTTAAAGAAGGAAATTTTTCAGGTAATTCACTATCATGTCTTATCATTCTTAAGTATTCATCAACAAAACCACACTTAAAGTCATCGTTGCAAAAGTTAAGATTATGGTCTTCATTGTTACTAATACTAAAAAAATTATATCCATTTTTAGTATCTTTTTCTTGAGGTGTAAAATATGCCGAATTTGTATCATCAATTTTTGTATCAAAAGCCAATATTGCTTCAAATATTTTTGTAGATTTTTTTTTAGAATCTTTTGGAGTTATATCTTTTAGTCTGATTCTTGTCCAGGCAATTGGTCCAAACTCACTTTCTCCTTTAGCTTGTTTGAAGTATGGGAAAGGTAGCCACTGCTCTGTGTAAAATTCGATACAATCGCTTATATCATTAATTTTAAAATATTCGGGTGGGTTTTCATCTTTACTATTAAGTGTAATAATTTCATTTAGATTTACATTTTGAATAAAATTACCCTTATCATCTAAAAACTCTTGTTCAACCAAGTCTTTTTTAGTAGCCCATTTATCTATGTTTGGCACTCTATATGCATATTCAAGAGATATTTCTCCTTTATCTTCATCTACAAATTCATAAAACCCCATTGTTTTAATTACATCAGCTTCAAGGTCTAATTCTATTTGGAATTTATGAAACTGAATTCCAGAGTTTGCTATTAATGATATATTCATTTCAAAAAAAATTAGTTAATTTATTGTTGATACTTTATTTTGAGTAATTGAAAATATAAACTATACAATTATTGTTGCCCTCTGAAATTGCATAGTTTTAAAAAATATTGATAAATCTACTGATTATTAGCTGATTAAAAAGCAAATATAAATTTAATCTAATACAAAAGTATATGTTCCACCATTTCTGTAAGTACCTTTATGTCC
>JAOZUV010000390.1:0-728 GCA_029938505.1 Bacteroidales bacterium
AATCAGCACCCCACTCTTTTCTACTAACAATTTTTAATCTTTTATAAGCAACTTGTGGACCAACTAATAATTCACTTTCTCTATCTAATTTAGCTTCAACTTCTGGTTCATGAAAGAAAAATATACTATGAAATTTTATATTATCCCTATTTGAATTTAATACTTTGAATTGGACAGCAGTACCTGGTCTATTAAAAATCATCCCCTCAGGACCAAACCCATCGTCTTCCATTTCCACACTTTCCCAATATCCACCTTCGTATGGATTAAAATTAACCATTAATCCATCAATTTCATATTCAGATTGAAGTGCAATAATATTAAAAGGTCTTTCCTCCTCATAAATATCAGAAATAAATTCATTTCCAAACTTTTCAAATTCAATCTCTTTTTCTACATTTTCAACAGCAAAAACACTCGGAGAAACTGCAATTAAAGCAATAAGTATTGTCATCCTCGCGAAGGCGGGGATCCATCTTATTATAGAATTTCCTTTTATATTATTACCATTTTTTTCATTATGAAACATTCTTTTTATTTTTTATTTTTATAAACAGTGTTATATTAACATATATTTTTGAAAAAACCAAAAAAATAACATATATATTTTATAAGTTTAACCTAATATTATCTTCTTATCCAAAAACCAACAAAGTAGGCTCAAGTAATAAAACTAATCCCAAAATAACCATTATAAGTCCCCCAATAAAATGAGATGCACGAGTATA
>JAOZUV010000390.1:738-2941 GCA_029938505.1 Bacteroidales bacterium
GTGAGTTGTTAGTCCAAGTTTTTCAAAGCCATACAATGCTAATCCAAATATGATAATATCATCTACCATATACATCAAAATATAAATAGCATTATAGAATTGTCTACCCATAAAATCTAAATGGTTTAAATCTAGAATTTTTGTAAATGTTTGTGGAATACCAACAGAGCAAGCAAATTCGATAATATTTACAGAGAATGCTAATCCAAGAATTCCAAGGGCTGTTAATATTGTCATTGGGGCAACTGCATAATGCCTGATTCTTTCAGTTGTTTTCCTTTTTGTTTCCAAACTTCCAACAGCACAAGTAGTGTCTTCTTTATAAAATTTATATAAGAAGAATCCACCAGCACCAGCTGCTACAAATCCAACCAGTGGAGTAATAATATTATCTAGCCCTACAAAATCCCAGGCAGTCATCCATACATTAAGAATCAAGTAATACATAATTGCCTCCGCCAAAATAAATAATCCAGCCATTTCTACCATGCGACGACGTGATCCAGCTTCCATCAAAACAGTCAAAAACAAAACAAGAACCCACATAGCACATGGGTTAAACCCGTCTACAAATCCAAGTATCGTAGCTATTAAAGGAAGTGAATATTTTGAAACATTAACCGGTCCAATAAAAGGAACTGTTATCCAATGATCAACATTTCCCATATCTGTTGAACATATTTCATTTCCATCTGAATCACATGTTCCAGAAACAGTTTCAGTTTTTCTACTTCCACCCATTTCAATGAATTCCTCAAAAGTATATTGCTCTTTTCCTTTTGCTCCTTCAATTAAACTATTAATTCTTTTCCCAGTTGTTTGTGCTGTATCAAACCCCTGTATAATCACTCCATCGATAATAGTAATTGGAGTTACTTTTGGAATATTTTCAAGTTCTGTTAATTTGTTGAAATGTGCTTTATGATCAGCATCACCAATATCGTGATAAGTAATAATAAGATGTTCTTCATTTTTCTTTAATTCACTTAAAAAAGCTTTCTCCGCACGACAATGAGCACAATCATCACGCTCAAATACCTCAATACGAACTTCTCCTTCACATGTTTCCAATGCATATGCAAAAGAAGGAGTTAGCAATACGATTCCTAAAAATAATATAGACAATAATTTCTTCATAATTTTTATTTTAAAATGCCTGATTAGTATATATGAGAATTATGGAATTGTACAACTTTGTCATCCTCGGGCTTGACCCGGGGATCTTCTGAATCACCAAATCACTAGATATTAAATGTTAGATAACAAGGAGATTCCCAAATCAAGTTTGAGAATGACAGGTTAATAAATTATAAATTAATAAAAAAATGTAGAGACGCATTGCAATACGTCTCTACATTTTTGAAATCTCTCTACGTTTTAGTTTGTATATAACTATTTATTTCTTAAGTTCCTCTTCAATCATAGCTTCAAATGCATTAAATGGTTGTGCTCCAGAAAGCATACGACCATTAATGAAGAAAGCTGGTGTTCCTTTTACTCCATAACTTGCACCTTCTTTTGTATCTTTTGCAATTTGAGCATCAAATTTTCCACTATCCAAACATTCAGCAAATTTTGACTCATTTAAACCAAGTTCTTTTGCATATTTTTTATATGTATCAGTATTTAAATCATTTTGATTAGCGAATAATTTATCATGAAATTTGTAGTACATATCATCTCCTTTTTGATCCATAGCACATAATGCAGCAACAGCAGCTGGTTTAGCATTTTGATGGAAACCTAATGGGAAATTACGGAATATATATTTTACTTTTCCAGTTTCTATATATTTTTTATTTATTTCTTTATAAGCATTATTTACATAACGACCACAATATGGACATTGATATTCAGAAAATTCAACTATTGTAATAGGAGCATCTTTATCTCCTTTTACAGGAGAACCTTCATAGCTAACATCAACTGGTGTAGTTGGAGCAGCTGGAGCACCACCATTAGCTTTTTTCATTTCTTCTTCGTATTTAGCTTTCATTTTATCAGAATAAACTTCAATAGAAGTTTCAATTCTTTCATTAAATATGCTTTTATCTTTAGCATAATTAATATAGTAAACACAGGCACCTACAGCTATTGAAACTATTAAAGAAACAATAGATAATGTAATTGCCAAAGCAAGAACTTTTTTATCTTTTTTAGTCATGGTTATTTTGTTATTAATAATAAACACGATAAATTTTAG
>JAOZUV010000391.1 GCA_029938505.1 Bacteroidales bacterium
TCATTCCCAAAAGGCTTTTCATAATAAAATATGCTTCGGAAATTAATTGCATATCGCCATATTCAATACCATTATGAACCATTTTTACAAAATGCCCTGCACCATCATTTCCTACCCAGTCGCAGCAAGCTTTTCCATCAACATTTGCTTTTGTGTTAGCGTAGATTTTTTCCTCAGTATAATCCTGCAGAAAATTATAAAATTGGTATTCCTTTATTTTATTATTTTTTACTTTCCAGAATAAGAATGAATTGATCGGGTATCCTCTCATTAAGCTATCAAATAGTGTTTCGATTTGATCTGTGCTCCATACATATTCACGTTGAATAGATGGTAATAAATACTTTTTTTCTTCAATTTCTTTCATTACATATTCAATCGTTTTTCCTGTTTGATAAGCCATATTTACCTCCGGTCATCGTCAAAGCCTTTTTTTTCACTATTTTGGGATTGTGCGATTTTTAAAATATTTTATCCCGTTATTTAATACTAATAACGGATTTCCCACCAAATCTATCTATACTGAAAATTTTATCGTCAATTAGAATGTTCATATCCACAATATATTCAAAAGGGAACATAATCGTATCATTACTGATTTCATCCAATGATAAATATAATTTATCTGTTAAAGACAAAATTGTTAATGCAATCAATTTTATTATCATATCGTTTGTAATTTCACTTAATGTAATTTCATAGCATCCTACTTTTTTCCTGTTCATATATCCTACATCATTCATAGTTTTTAGAATTTTATCAATAGAGTGATATAGCGTTGTCCGTTCACCCCATTTATCAAATATTCTAGATTTTATTAAGCTTGTTGTCATATCGTACTGTCTATCGTTCAAATTCCCAATGACACTTGCAATATCTTGAAAAACCACATATGAGGTTAACATCATACACCAATGAACTGCCATCTTTTCATTCAAATCCCCTTTGCTAAAAGAGTTAATCGCTAATTCGTAAAAAGCTTCATTGTCTTTTTGAGACCTAACCCATATATTCATTAGTATTTCTCGTGTTTTCCTTAAATTTGTCGGGCTATTAATATATGATGCAAGATATTCATTCAACTGTATTTTTATTTCTTTCTCATCACTTAATTCTATAGCAAGATCAGCTACTTTGTTTAGCCAATCTAGCTTTATATTTCTTGAAATGCCTACTATCTTACTCACTTAATCCACCTCACAAATTTCGATAAATGGTACAATCACTTCTTCTAGTGTTATTCCGCCATGTGTCATTATCTCTTTCCCCTTATTTCCGAATGCTTGATTATCCTCACAAAGCAAGTATAAATAATCCTTTGGTAAATATGTTCCTTCAAATTCAAATAAGTTGAATTTCTCTTTTGTATCCTTATAATCTGCAAATTTCTTATATACAATAGCTTTCTGACATTTGCTTTCCATTTCTATACCTGTCGATTGTTTATTACCAATACAAATACTCTCAGTATTACCATGGTCAGAACCAATATAAACTGTAAATCCATTCTTGTAAAGTTTGGAAATAAGATTTTGAACACGACCTGTTTTTGCAAGAGCGCTTACATCGTCAAACATTCCTTTTTGACCTCTTTGTTGACTATGTATAATATCATCAATACCATTAATGATGATACACATGCATCGAGCAGCTTTATCCGCATCAACATCATATCCCCTGTGATATCTGATTTGATTTTTTTTATATCCATTATCTAAACATTTTTCTATAAATGCATTCTTCTCCTTGTATATTTTGAAAGGATTTTCAAGCTGCATAGGATACTTGCCCGAAACAAGACTTTGTCTAGAAATTGATGTAGTTGTCGGAATAAAAGCAAAGGAATGAAGTGAATTGTAGCGTATTCCTTCCATATAACTCGCAATTGCTTGCCAATCACTAATAGACATTCCATCCATAATAATCAATACAAATTTGTTAGATGTATTGTTAGTAAATATATAGTCTAAAGTTTTGTTGACCAAAATTGGTGTTTTATAATACGATAAGCTAGATAATGTTTTGTACTTATTGGAGATGTATTCTTTGAATTTCACATTAGCGGCTTTCTTAATATCCGTTAAAGAGATATTATTCTTCGAGTAATTTATTAATGTATTCAATTCTCCAAAGATATCTGCAACAACAAACCAATCACCATATTCCATTTCACCTTCGAGAATAGCATTAATTTTTGCAGTAGTAATTTGCACATATTTTTCTAAATAAACTCTTTTGTAAATAGTCTCTTGAATAAAATTGTTCGTTTCTTTCTCGTTATAATTAGTGTAAACATCATCATATGCTATAGCAACTAAATCAAGATTCAGATTCCTAGCTATCTTTAAGGAGTATGTATTTAATTGGGGAAAGATTTCTTCATATGATAAATCAACATAGTAAAATGCCTTTCTTATATCGTATGGTAAATATATATTATCGGTGATTACGACTAAGTACGGTTCTTGATTGTTTTTTATATTTTTTTCATATGCATATCTAAAACGCTCTATATCCACATAATTTATTACACTGAATGTCCAATTTTCAGCACCACTAATAATGCTACTTTTGGATATTACATCGTCTGGATCAAAAGCAATTATTCGTTTCTCATATTCGATACCAAGTTTATCCTTAATTAAGCTTGTAAACATCTTTACTTCTCCAAATACAATGTCAATATTGGTTTGAATACAGGACATATACTTCTATTTCTCTCATGTTTGGCAATTATCTCCTGCTTTTCAATCTCTAAATCTTTTAGTCTATGATTTTTTATGTTTGGGATACCAATTTTGTTAGCTGCTTCCAAACGTAATTTAATTGCATATGCATATCTATCGTATTCCAATTTATTATTCTTTTGATATTTTGCTTTTTGCTTTTGGAAAACATCATAACCTATCTCATACGCAATCTTCTG
>JAOZUV010000392.1 GCA_029938505.1 Bacteroidales bacterium
TAACACTAATTATTTTATATTTGTATCAATATTTATTCCAAAATATTTTGGTTTAGATAAGTTATAAATTGTAAAATACAGAAAATGAAAGAGTTGGTAGGCGTATTGGATATAAATCAGTTTAATTCGAAATTTCCGGATGATGACAGTTGTTTGAAATTTTTGGCAGAACTAAAATGGCAGGATTCTTATGTATGTAGAAAATGTGGGCATACAAATTATTGTAAAGGGAAAACGCCTTATGCTCGTCGTTGTACTCGTTGCAAACATGAAGAAAGTGCAACAGCACATACTATTTTTCATCGCTGTCGCATTCCATTGATGGATGCTTTTGATATTGCATTTCAGGTATGTAGTACTCCTGACATTTCGACTTATGAACTGTCACGAAAAATGGAAAGACGTCAAATGACTTGTTGGAAATTTAAAAAGAAGATAATTGATTGTATTGAAAATAAAGGTGAGTTGAAGTTGTATGATCCGAAGGATGGACTATGATATTTATATGTTATAAAAAAAAGCTCTCAGAATTTTCTGAGAGCTTTTTTTTATGCTTGAGCAGTGGGGCCACCAAAATTCATCGGAGGAATATTTTCTCCCGGACTAGAATCTTTAATAGAGCCATGCATTGCTTCAAATTTTAAAATATTATCCTGTAATGCTTTTAATAAGCGTTTTGCATGTTGAGGGGTTAGAATAACTCTTGATTTTACTTTTGCTTTGGGTACCCCCGGCATCATTTTTATAAAATCTACAATAAATTCAGAGTTTGAATGTGTAATCATTGCCAAATTTGTATAAATACCTTCAGCAACTTCATCACTCAATTCGATATTGATTTGACCCTGATTTGAATTTTTTGAATTATCCATTGTTCTAATTTTTATTCCTCTTCATCAATAACAACTTCTTCCGCTTTAGCGGCCATTAAAGCATCGTACTCTTGACGAGAACCAGTTATAATATTTTTGTATTTAGGTAAACCAGTACCTGCAGGAATTTTATGTCCTACAATAACGTTTTCTTTCAAGCCAAGTAATTCATCAGATTTTGCATTGATTGCAGCTTGAGTCAATACTTTAGTAGTTTCCTGGAACGATGCTGCAGAGATGAAACTCTTAGTTTGCAGCGAAGCTCTAGTAATTCCTTGAAGTACCTGACGGGCAGTTGAAGGTTGTGCATCTCTCGATTCAACTAAGGCTTTATCTTTACGTTTAAGCATAGAGTTCTCGTCACGAAGTTTTCGTGCGCTAACAATTTGCCCTGGTTTATAATTTTCAGATTCTCCAGTTTCAACGATTACTTTTTTACCAAAGATTTCGTCATTTTCTTCCATGAAAACAATTTTGTTTACCAATTCGTTTTCTAAGAATTTAGTATCACCTGGATCAGCTACTTCAACTTTACGCATCATCTGACGTACAATTACCTCAAAATGCTTGTCGTTGATTTTCACACCCTGTAAACGGTAAACTTCCTGAACCTCGTTCACAATATACTCCTGCACTTTCATCGGACCTTTGATGGCCAAGATATCAGCAGGTGTCATTGCTCCTTCAGATAAAGAAGTCCCAGCTCTTACGTAGTCATTTTCCTGTGCAAGAATCTGTTTGCTTGTTGAAATTAAGTAATGTTTTTCTTCTCCTGTTTTAGAAGTAATAATTACTTCACGATTACCGCGTTTTAGTTTTTTACCAAACGAAACAACACCATCAATTTCAGAGACGACAGCAGGATCAGAAGGATTACGAGCCTCAAATAATTCAGTAACTCTTGGAAGACCACCAGTGATATCACCAGATTTTCCAATCGCTCTTGGAATCTTAACTAAGACATCACCCGCTTTAACTGAATCATCTTCATTTGCAATGATGTGAGATCCAACAGGAATATCATAAGATTTTATTAATTCGCCACCTTTACCCAAAATTTCAATGGTTGGATTTTTAAGTTTTGAACGAGATTCGATAATTACTTTGTCTTTATAACCTGTTTGATCATCAGATTCAACACGGAAAGTTTGTCCTTCAATAATATTGTTGAAAGCAATCTTACCTTTAACTTCTGAAAGAATTACAGCATTGTAAGGATCCCAATCACTAATGAGTTCACCTTTTTTAATCTCAATGCCACTTCTAACATGTAGTTTAGAACCATAAGGAATGTTTGCAGAAGCAAGGGTTATATTTGTTTTCTTGTCAACAAGACGCATCTCGGCAGAACGACCAATAACGATGTCGTATTTTTCTTTATTGGCATTTTCATACTCAACGTAACGAAGTTCATCAATTTCTAAAAGTCCATCAAATTTGGCTTCAAGTTTAGATGAAATAGCAACGTTTGATGCAGTACCCCCAACGTGGAATGTACGAAGTGTAAGCTGTGTACCCGGTTCACCAATTGATTGTGCAGCAATAACACCAACAGCCTCGCCTCTTTGAACCATCATGCCTGATGCAAGGTTACGTCCGTAACATTTTGCACAAACACCTTGTTTTGATTCACAGGTAAGTACCGATCTTATTTCTACATTTTCGATTGGAGAATCATCGATTAAACGACTTAGTTCTTCGGTTAGTTCTTCACCACCTTTAATAATCAACTCATTAGTTAGTGGATGATAAATATCATGAAGAGCAGTACGACCTAAAATTCGATCGTAAAGAGTTTCTACAATTTCTTCATTTTTCTTCAATGCCGAAATTGTTAGGCCTCTTAACGTACCACAGTCAGTTTCATTAATTACAACATCCTGAGCAACATCAACTAAACGACGAGTTAAGTAACCAGCATCAGCTGTTTTAAGCGCAGTATCGGCCAAACCTTTACGAGCACCGTGAGTTGAAATAAAGTACTCAAGTACTGATAATCCTTCTTTAAAGTTTGAAAGAATTGGATTTTCAATAATTTCACCTCCGGTAGCAC
>JAOZUV010000393.1 GCA_029938505.1 Bacteroidales bacterium
AAACATTCCAATAGTTGTGATTCCATTAGGAGTAATCCCCAATTTTTGTATCAAATTTACAAGCGGATTTAATACTTTATAGGCATTTGATTTAATCGTATCCCAAATATTATTTTTTGTCATGATTCAATTGCTTGCTTAACACTAATTAAAATTGAGTCTTAATAAGTTTAACTATTATTCCTGTGCAAATTTAATATAATTTTTTACTGCTTATGTATAGTTGTTTTAAAAATTACGAACTGATTTTACTAAAGTGTTAAATAAAGCTAACAGTCCAACCAAGCTTTAAACTTAGCAGCTTACAGTCAACTTGCAGAAACTGTTTTCCACTTCTATCTTTTAAACTTCCATATCAACAGCAAAAAAGATGCTCATTATAAAATACTGAATAAAATGATAATATTGAAACATGAAATGGTTTTAAACAATGACATTATAATTTCATCATTCGAAAATGATTTATATTTACATAAATTTCAAAATCTAATTCAAAAAAATCATGAGAAAGACAAGCATCATTCTATTTACAATTATCACTGTTTTGTTTACATCCTGCAATATACATACGGATAAAAAAATAGCAAGCTTTGAAGCCCAAGAATTATTTCCAGAACCTGCAAGAGTTGATGGACAAACTGATGTCATTGAATTAGCTTGTGCTCCTATCGATACTGTTCGTATTGGATTTATTGGTTTAGGAATGAGAGGTAGTGGATCAGTAAGACGTTATACATTTCTAGATAATGTAAAAATTGTTGCCCTTTGTGATGTGGTTCCCGCAAATGTGGAACGAAGTCAACAAACGTTAAGAGATAGAGGTTTCCCCGAAGCAGATGCTTATACAGGTGTTGATGACTGGAAAAAGATTTGTGAACGGGATGATATTGATTTGATTTATGTATGTACCCATTGGGACTTACACACACCTATTGCTGTTTACGCCATGGAACATGGAAAACATGTGGCCACAGAAGTTCCAGCTGCACTTACCATTGAAGATTGTTGGAAGTTAGTAAATACGGCAGAGAAAACACGCAAACATTGCATGCAATTGGAAAATTGCAATTACGACTTTTTTGAAATTGCAACATTAAATATGGCTCAAAAAGGATTATTTGGAGAGGTAGTTCATACCGAAGGAGCTTATATACATGATTTACGTTGGTTGAATTTTGATGACAGCACTGGCTACTGGGATATGTGGCGTTTGAAACATCTGGAAAAAACAGATGGCAACACCTACCCTACTCATGGTTTTGGACCGATCTCACATATTATGAATATTCATAGAGGCGATAAAATGAACTATATTGTTTCTATGTCGAGCGATCAATTCGGAATGACTAAATATGCCAAAGAAAAATTTGGAGAGGATTCTGAATATGCGAAACGGACTTATAAAAAAGGAGATATTAATACTTCACTCATCAAAACGGCCAAAGGAAAAACCATTATGTTACAACATGATGTGACTAGTCCTCGACCATATAGTCGTTTACATACTGTAAGTGGCACCGAAGGTTTTGCCCAAAAATATCCAAAAAAAGGGATTGCTTTAGAACCCAATGCACATTCTTTCTTACCTCAAGATAAAATGGATTCTTTATTAAAAGTTTATGCTCATCCTATTGTAAAAGATATTGAAGCAAAAGCTAAAGAAGTAGGTGGTCATGGTGGAATGGATTTCATTATGGATTACCGTTTAATTTATTGTTTAAGAAACGGTCTTCCTTTAGATCAGGATGTGTATGATGCTGCTGAATGGTCTTCTATAATTGAATTATCTAAAGTATCCGTTGAGAACCAAAGCATGCCTATAAAAGTTCCTGATTTTACCAGAGGAGCTTGGAAGAAATTAAAAACTGTTACTTATTATCAGAAATAATATAACTCCTATTATGGAAATATAAAATGGCACAAGAAATAGAACGCAAATTTTTAGTTAAAGGCGAATTTAAATCAAAAGCAAAAAAGCAAATTCGCATTATACAAGGATATCTTTCATCCAATCCAGAACGAACAGTAAGAGTCAGATTAAAAGAGGATAAAGGCTTTATTACGATAAAAGGAATTAGTAATGCTTCAGGTACTACTCGTTATGAATGGGAAAAAGAAATTCCGATAAATGAAGCTAAAGATTTACTTGAAATTTGTGAAGAAGGCTTTATTGATAAAACTCGTTTTTTGGTAGATGTAGGGATTCATACGTTTGAAGTGGATGAGTTTTACGGAGAAAATGAAGGTTTAATTGTAGCCGAAATTGAGCTAAAATCTGAAGATGAAGAATTTGAAAGACCTGATTGGTTAGGGGGTGAGGTTACAGGCGATGTAAGATATTTCAACTCTAACTTATTGAAAAATCCATATAAAAACTGGGTAGACAATTAGTTCTATTTCTTTTAACAAAGCCAAACACCAAAATATTTCTTATATTTGAGTGTACTCCCCTATTTTTAAGCCTATCACATTTTGTGATAAGCTCAATAGTAATTTAAGATTGTTCATATGAATGAAGAAAAATATTCAAGCGGCCAAAAGGCATATTTCACAAGAATTGTAAGAGAATTTAAACGAGATTCTGAGAATGCTTTATACGAATTTAAGAAACAATATAAAGACTTGATAGAAGAAATTGATGATGTTAAGTCTAAGTATATAGAAGGGTCTGAAGACGACCCATCTTTAGTTGAAAAATTCGATAAGGCTGAACAAGGAATTGAAAGCCAAAGAAACACCATTGAAGGTTTCTATAACGATATATTTAATGATCAAGTAGAAGGAACTCGACCAATTGTTTCTCAAATAAAAGAAGCTACTGAAGAGTTTGAAGAACAAAAAAGAGGGATTGATAATATTAGAAAAGATTTACTTGGATATAAAGATGAATTCTATTTTCGCCGAATTTTCAAAAAAGTA
>JAOZUV010000394.1 GCA_029938505.1 Bacteroidales bacterium
CCAGCGTATGCTGGGTGATTGGTTTTTGGCACTCGGATATTTGGAGAAAATTATCCCGAGGTGCTAACGCTCTCGGGGAAATTTATAATTAATAGAATACTAGAATTTTGTAATCCACGAGCTACTATTTTATTATTTAATGATTCCAGAGGCTAATATCCGATATTTTGTTTTCACTTCTAAATCTCGTCTAAATCTCGTCTAAATCTCATCTAAATCCCGTCTAAATTCCACTTCCTGTTTTTGTCTAATTTAATGGTATTATTTGCTTTCATTTTTTGTAAAAGATTTTTGATTTTATACTCTTTTTGTTTATCTGATAATACATCTGGTAATTTATTAAAAAGCAATTCTTTCAAATCCGAACGTGATGCTAATTTAAATTTCTTTAAATATTCAATTATTAAATCTGTATAATAGCTTTCATTAAACCCTTTTAGTTTAATATAATCTTCTTTTTCACCTGTTGTTTTGGCAATATTAGATGATATATGAAAATTAGGTTTGCGACCTTCTACTAATTTTTTCTTCCTTAAAATCTTTATTTCGTCTTTAGTCAGCAATTTCTTTTTCTGTACTTTATCCAAAAGCATAATTTCCTGTAAATTAAGCTCTGGCATTTGAGCTAATTTTTCTGCGTAAGCTTTATTTACCACTTTTCCGATAAACTGAACTTTTACTATGTTATTTTCAAAATTATATTCCGGCAAAGGAAAATATTTGTTTTTTTGAATAACAAACATTCTTTTTATTCCACTTCCCATAGTGTCAATCATATTTAGATTTACCATAGCAGTTGCCAAAAAAGGATTTCGATATTTTTCCTCTGGTGCATCAGAAATAATTACTTCTTCTAAAGATTTTGGTATAAAACTGCCTAAATTTGTAAAAGTCAATATACCGTCTTCACGTTCTACCACATTTATACGCCCACCTAATTGATAATCTTGATGAGCGATACAGTTGTTTAGAGCCTCACGAATAATAAATGGGTCATATTGATCTACTTCATCCGGAAATAAAGTGCCTTTTTGCAAATATCGATATTTTAAATTTCTAATTTTACCATGAATCTTATCTATTTCCAAAAATAATGGACAATTAAAATGTGCATAGTCTTTTTCAATATTATCTCTATCCCTTAAAATCCATGTAATTTTTGATGTAGCGGGAGTGATAAAATGCTCTGATTCTGATTTTCCAAGTAATAATATTGCGGTATTTGTAATTTGACCTTTTATTGTAATTTTTGCTTTATTTAAAAATTGAATATTGTTCCAAATTTTTATTTCTTGCGATAAATGTGGATTTTTTTCTATAAATTGTTCTTTAGATTTATTTATTGCTTCTTTTGATAAATCATTAATTGTTGCTTTTTCTATTATTATGGCACTCCAATCAAAAAATTTATTTTGATTTCTGATTCGTTCCAACTCTTCTATATTTAATGCCCCCAAACTTTCACCATCTCTTCCGTAATAATGCCCTTTCCAGGCTACCGGCATTCCTTTTGGCGCAGCCGGTATTTCTAACATTAAAACAATTTTTTTGTTTGTTTTTATTTTATGTATTTCTATAAAACTAATTTCCGGTGATGTATTTTTATTTATTTCGTATTTATAATCATTTAACTGTTCATTTGTTATATTGGTTCCAACAATAGATTTATCATTTTTTACTCCAAAAAGTAGCCAGGCAGATTCTCTTCCTCTTAAATTTGCTTCATTACTTAAAGCAGAAAAATATCTTCCCAATTTATTTTTATCAAATTGATGTTTAGCTTCTTTAAATTCCAAAACTTCAGTTTCGGTATTTGAGTTTAATAAAGTTTCTAAAATTCTTTCCATGATTATTTCTTTTTTCGTGTTTTTAATCAATTTGGGACATATCCGATAAATTCTTTTAAAATACTTGTATAAGAATCCCGGGCATGAACACGCTTTGCATGTTATTCCATTGCATTGGGCACTTACGCGAGTTCTTTTATATGCGAGATTAGCTTAGAATTGCTCGAGAATAATTTGTTATTAACCAGTCGATAAAAATTATAGCCAAATGGGGGGATTAGTGTCAATAGGTGCCGGATTTCGCATTAGCGCCCGGCGTATGCTGGGTGATTGGTTTTAGGCACTCGGAGGAAATTATTTTGCAGGAACAAAAAAATTTATAATTAACAGATTTTGTACCTTGCACATTGTTTAAAGTTAGCTTTTTACTACCAACCCAAAGCAAGAACCAGGCATACCCCAGCATACGCGGGGCGCGGCGCCGGTCACGTGCTTTGGTTACTTTATAAAATTCGTTTCGATATTTGAAAGGCTCAAAGCATTTTTATCTTTTTCAGAAAGAATTACTTCGTTCTCTGAAACAGGCCACTCAATTCCAACTTCAGAATCGTTCCATAATAATCCGCGCTCATTTTCTTTTGAATAATAATTTGTACATTTATAATGAAAAACAGCATTATCGCTTAAAACGCAGAATCCATGCGCAAATCCCGGTGGAATGTACATTGATTTCCCGTTTTCAGCCGAAAGTTTTTGACCTGCCCATTTACCATACCACGGTGAGCCTTTACGGATGTCAACCGCTACATCAAATATTTCGCCAACAATCACGCGAACAAGTTTCCCCTGCGCCGCGGGATTGAGTTGATAATGAAGTCCCCTCAAAACATTTTTAGTAGAGCTGCTCATATTATCTTGAACAAAGTCTACATCGATACCATTTTTCAAGAATTCATTTTTTTTATAAGTTTCAAAAAAGAAACCTCGTTCATCGCCAAAAATATCGGGTTCTACTACTACTACATCAGGAATTTCAAGTTTAATAAATTTCATATATAGTTTTTTTTATTTATAAGTTAATACATAAATTTCTATTATCGATTTACAAATCATCCTTCGATTTTTTCC
>JAOZUV010000395.1 GCA_029938505.1 Bacteroidales bacterium
CCAGGAATGTATTCACGCAAAGGTGTAAAGGCAATTAATAGAGTTGTTAAACCGATAAGAATAATTGTAATTACGCTCATCAATATCATTACATTTAATCGAGTAAGTCTGAATGAAAGACGTTCCTCAAAAGTAATGTCATTCATAACAACAAGACGGTATTTATCTCGTAATTTATAATACCATTTATCTTTATTTTTCTCTTTGTTTGTTGGCTTCATAGGGTTGATAATCCTTCAGTGCTCAAAGATACTAAAATGTTGTAATTATAATTTTTAAAATCGTTGTCAATATTTAAAGATTTTTTTCGGTGATTTATATCAAAAAATAAAATATTTTTGTTGTTTAAGAGTTATTATTCCTAATAAATACCAATTTGGCTACTCATTTCAAAAATAGGTTATTAGTCCTTAGCATTCTTTTTATGCTTATTGTGGGTTTTTATTCCTGTTCGCCAAATAGAAATACCTTTGCTCGGAGAGCTTACCACAATCTTACATCACACTATAATGTATTTTGGAATGGGAACGAAAGTTTAAAAAATGCTTTGCGATTTGTTGAGCAAAATAGTGCAGATAATTATAACGAAATCTTACCCATTTTTCAGTATGGTACGAGTCAACAAATAGCCTCGATTAATGCTGATTTGGATAGAGCTCAAAAAAAAGCTTCAAAAGCTATTCAGAAACATAGCATGCGTTTTAAAGGGAAAGAGTATGTTAGGTGGATTGATGATAGTTATTTGCTAATTGGAAAGGCTTATTTTTATAAACAAGAATATGTCAGTGCCCGACGAACTTTTAATTTCATTATTCAAGAATATCCTGAAAACAATTTGCGTTTTGATGCCATCATTTGGCTTATTAAAACCTACAATCGCAAAGGCGAATACGAGAAATCAGAAAATCAATTATTGGAGCTCCAATCGATTATGGATTCTGAAATTGTTCCCTATCACATTAAACAAAATCTTCTATTAATGTTTGCGGAGTTGTTTTTATTGCAAGAAAAATATGATATCGGAGCAGAGTATATTTTACAGGCATTAAAGTTAAGCACGAGTAAACAATTGATCACACGCCTAAAATATATTTTAGCTCAAATTTACCAGCAGAATGATCGTTTTAATGAAGCTTCTGAATTATTCAAAGAGGTTATTCGTCGTAATCCAGATTATCAGATGGCCTTTCAAGCGAAATTAAATTTGGCCTTGTCTTTTGATGGGGATGGGAGTTTAGATGAAGTTGAAAAATCGTTAAATAAATTATTGCTTGAAGCGGAGAATGAAGATTTTCGTGATCAGATTTATTTTGCTTTAGCTGAGTTAGCAATACGAAATCAGGATTATCAATTGGCCATTAAATATTTTAGAACGTCTGTAGCTGTTAGTACAAAAAATGATTATCAAAAAGCAAAATCATCTTTGCAGTTGGCAGATCTATATTTTGAAAATAAGAATTTTTTGGAAGCTGGTTTGTATTACGATAGCTGTAGCCAGTTTATTCCACAAATCTTTCCAGATATAGAAATTATAAAACCTAAGCTTGAGATAATGATTAGTCTTGTTAAGAATTTACAGATTGTTACTGTACAGGACTCGTTAAGAACTATTGCTGCTTTAAGTGAAGATGAACGTTTTGCTATCATCGATAGAATGATTGAAGATTACAATATTGCCGAATTAAAAAAGCAGGAAGAAAAGCAAACTCTTATAAATAATAATAGTATACGAATGCCTGAAACAAATTATGCAGCCAATGCTGGTGGGGGAGGCTCTTGGTATTTTTATAATCCATCAACGCTTAGTTATGGCTTTTCGCAATTTAAAAGTAAATGGGGTCGTCGTAAATTAGAAGATAATTGGCGACTAAGTCGTAAACAAATACTCTCGGATGATGCTTTTACCCAAGCTGATAATACCGAATTAGAAACGCCCACTGACAGTATTCAAACTACAAAAGTGCTTCAAAATAATCCACGAAACAGAAATTATTATTTGCAAGATTTGCCTATCACTCCAGAGCAAATGAAATCTTCTGATGAAAAAATTACAGAAGCCCTTTATTCGGCTGGAATGCTTTATAAAGAGAGTCTCAAAGATTCGCTGAGTGCATTCAATACATTTACCGATTTGATGGAACGTTATCCTGACAATTCGTATGTTTTACAAACCTCCTATCATTTGTATAAATTAAGTTTGATGATGAATAAGATTGCAGAATCGAATTATTATAAATCAAAAATATTAAATGAGTTCCCTGTCTCAAATTATGCAAAAATAGTAGCCGACCCACAATATTTTGCTCGAATGAATCAACAACAAGGTGAAGCTTCAAAATATTATTCGGATGTTTATAATGCATTTAAAAACGATCAATATTTTCTGGTAATTGATATGTGTGATAAAGCACTTGCCAATTTTAATGACACCTCTCTAATCCCTAAATTCGATTATTTAAAAAGCCTTTCGAAGGGTAGGATTGGAAGCCTTGAAGATTTAATTAAAGATTTAGAACGAATTATTTCGACCTATCCGTCTAGCGAAATTATTCCCATGGCTAATCAAGTATTAAAGAGCTTGAGTACTGATGACAATACTGGTGAATTGGATGAGTCAGAAGATTTTAATTCTATTTACAGCTATTCATCTGAGACTTTTCATAATTATATTTTGATAGTTAAAACAGGAAGTGTAAATTTGGATGCATTAAAAGTCAGACTATCAGATTTTAATCGTAAATATTCAAAAGTTAAACGATTTGCAATTTCGAGTTTTGAGTTAAGTGATGAATATCAACTTATTACTATTTCGAGATTTGATGAGGCAAGTTTAGCCTTGAATTATTTGAAAACCATTGATGAAGATCAATACGTGCTTTCAATTTTTAATGATGAAGATGAATACAA
>JAOZUV010000042.1 GCA_029938505.1 Bacteroidales bacterium
AAGGAAAATTATTTTGCAAATGAGGATGTTAAAATTAAATTCAAAGCTAAGAGCTTCTATAAATCATTGGATTTTGAGTTTTCAAAAAGAGAAGCCGAAGATGTGATGTATGCTGATATATATATCAAATTCATCGAAAACAGACAGCTGTGCATCGCCCATATGTATTAGAGCTAAAAGTGAAAGAATTGCCTGAGAGGTTAAGATCAAAGGCTTTAATTGTTAATCTTGATACTAAAGAACCAAGTGCTATTGGTGGTGTTTTGATAGATGATTTTATAAAAGCATTTCCACGTCAATTAGGAAGTTTTTCAGTTATGCTGGATACCATTGCTCCTAAAATAACGGCCTTAAATATTCATCAGGGCAAAAAAATTAATGGGTATAAAAAAATAAGCTTTGAAGTCAAGGATGATTTATCGGGTATTCAATCGTACCGCGGCACACTAAATAATAAATGGGTATTGGTCGAGTTCGATCCTAAAAATGACCGACTAACTTATTTCATCGATAAGCGAATGAAGAAAGGAAAGAATACATTTTCCCTTGAGGTTATTGATGAAAGAAAAAATCGTTCTTCTTTTAAAGCCGATGTTTATTATTAAAAAGATTATAGTTTAAACCAATCCTGAGTAAAATGCTCTTTTCTGGATAGACAGTTATCGTTAATGACAGAGAGTATTAATTCATTTTTTTTGATCTTAAAACTATATTTCCCATTTATGTTCTTGCAATAATTTGGATTATTATTAACTAAGAAAATAAGTGTTCTATCTGTAATGCTAAAATTTCCATTGATGACTTCTTTTTTATCGACACCTGGGAAATCCAATGTGAATTTACCATCTGCATTCATTTTTAATAAACCCCCATTCATTTTGTTAACCCATGTTTCGGCTATTAACTTTTTAACTTGAGGGTCAGAATCTGCGATTATTTTGCTCCTGTATTTTTTTAAGAAAGCCAACATTTTATTGTTGATGTTTTTCCACTCTTTGCCAAACCAAAAGGCGTGACCATACCCATCATATTCATATAGTTCTGCAATTCGAATTTTGTTTTTTATTGTTTTAGCATGACTAAAATCAACTATCTTATCAACTCTACTGTGAGTAATTAATGCAGGCACAGTAATTTTACTTGAACTATAATGTTCAGTATATTTAATGTCGTTTTGTAAGCCATCAGTTCGAGAACTTAGAGGGGAGGTGAAGCTTATGAATAATTGGAGTAGCTTTTTATTTTTTTCATCTTTAATAACTTGAATGGACATTTCTTTGATTTTGTCATGATCATAAGTTGATGATCTTTCAAATAACTCATGAGTTAATTTTGTTGGGGCTAATTTACACCCTATATAATTTAACCAGCTAAAAGCATCCTGCCAAATTGGAGACAGCATTATATTAATAAGTTGTGAAAATTCTTTCATCTCCGAAAGAGGAGCAAAGTTTTTACTGATAGCAGAATGCAAAATTAAACCCTTACAGCGATCAGGATATTTTGAAGCAAACTCAATAGCTGCCGGTCCTCCTGCCGAAATCCCCATAATAAATACCTTTTCACTAATGTTCAATTGGTTCAGCAATTCGGCAAAGAGATCCGCTTGGTATTCAAAATTAGCATTTTCGCTTAATGGAGTATTTAAATAACCAGGTCTTGATGGACAAATAATTCGATATCCCGCATCAGCAATTTCTCTGAAAAGCTCAATATTATCAGAGCCCGATCCTCCCATATGGGAAAGAATGATGATTGGGCCGTTCCCAATACTTTTATATTCTATGGGACCCATAATTGTATTTACAATCTGATTATCGGATAATGCTTGTGCTAATTGTTGCGATTTCCAAACTCTAAAACTTACAAATCCTACAATTAATAGTAATAAAATAAAAAGTAAAATTGCTCTTAGGATTTTTGTTTTTTTTGAGCTGTCTTTTCTTTTTGATTTGCGTTTTGAATTGTATTTGCGCTTAGTCATGATTATTTGGGTTTATTGTTTTACTAAGTTACGTTTTTTTAAACAGAATTTGCTAAGTTAAATTTTGTTAAAGTCATACAAATTTTATCTTGAATGATGTATTTTTAGCTAATTATGTGTTGAAAAAATAAATATCTTTGCAGCATGGAAGAAACGATTATTATTTTGGATTTTGGGTCGCAATACACACAGCTTATTGCACGAAGAGTCAGAGAGTTAAATGTGTATTGCGAAATCCACCCCTTTAATAAAATTCCCGAATTGGGGGCGCATGTTAAAGGTGTAATCTTATCAGGAAGTCCTTATTCGGTTATGGATGAAGATGCTCCAAATCCAAATTTGTCTGCAATTAAAACGAAATATCCATTATTGGGCGTTTGTTATGGTGCTCAATTCATGGCGAAAAGTAGTGGGGGAAATTTGATGCGTTCAAAAATTAGAGAGTATGGTCGAGCGAATCTTTCATATATAAATAATGATAGCGAATTATTGAAGGGGATGACATTAAATAGTCAGGTGTGGATGTCGCATGGCGATACTATTTTAGATGTTCCAAAGGATTTTGAAATTATTAGTAGTACTTCTGATGTTGAAGTGGCAGGGTACAAAATTCAAGGTGAAGCAACTTATGGAATTCAATTCCATCCAGAGGTGTATCATAGTTTTGAAGGAAAAAAATTGCTCCATAATTTTGTGATTGATATCTGTAAATGTTCTGGTCGTTGGACTCCAGATTCATTCATTGAAACTACTATTGCTGATTTGAAAGCAAAATTGGGAGATGAAAAAGTAGTGCTTGGCCTTTCCGGGGGTGTTGATTCTTCGGTAGCTGCTGAACTTTTGCATCGCGCAATTGGTAAAAATCTACATTGTATTTTTGTTGATAATGGTTTATTGCGCAAACATGAATTTGAAAGTGTTTTGGAGCAGTATCAAGGCATGGGATTAAATGTAAAAGGTGTTGATGCAAAAGATCTTTTTCTGGATAAATTAGCTGGAGCTGTTGAACCAGAGAAAAAACGAAAAATTATTGGCAATACTTTCATCGAGGTTTTTGACGATGAAGCACATAAAATTAAAGATGTTAAATGGTTGGCGCAAGGCACAATTTATCCCGATGTTATTGAATCGATTTCGGTAAATGGTCCATCAGCAACTATAAAATCGCATCATAATGTTGGGGGATTACCTGATTTTATGAAATTAAAAATTGTTGAGCCCCTCAATACTTTATTTAAGGATGAGGTTAGACGCATTGGAGCTGCTCTTGAAATGTCAGATGATATTTTAAAACGTCATCCGTTTCCTGGTCCTGGCTTAGGTATTCGAATTTTAGGAGATATTACTCGTGAGAAAGTTAGAATTCTTCAAGAGGTTGACTATATTTATATTACTGGATTGAAAGAACATGGCTTATATGATGAAGTTTGGCAGGCTGGATCAATATTTTTGCCTGTTCAATCGGTAGGTGTGATGGGAGATGAAAGAACTTATGAAAATGTGGTTGCTCTCAGAGCTGTTGGCTCAACGGATGGAATGACAGCTGACTGGTCGCATCTACCTTATGAGTTTTTAGCAAAAATCTCTAGCGAGATTATAAATAAAGTGAAGGGTGTTAACCGTGTAGTTTATGATATAAGTTCAAAACCACCGGCAACAATTGAGTGGGAATAGGCAATTATTGTCTTATAAATTCGTTAATATTCACCATGAACAAAAGCTTTAGCGTGAAAAAAAGAATCATTTTCTTTATTGTATTTTTTATTAGTATCAGTTTTTCTGTATTAGCGCAAGTCGATATCAAAAAATCGAATGAAGTTGTCGTTTTTAACGGAAAAGAGTATTACATCCATAAAGTAGAAAAAGGGCATACCTTATATTCTTTAGCTCGGGTTTATGAGATTCCTATGGAGGAAATTATTTTTGAAAACCCATCTGCAAAAATTCAACTATCTATTGGTCAAGAATTAAAGATTCCAGTAACAAGTAGGGATAAAGCTGTTGAACAATCCTTAAGAAGTGATGGTGATGAATTCTTTTATCATGTGGTAAAGAGAAATGAAACAATGAAGAGTATAGCAACTGTTTATTCGATTTCGCGCCGCGATTTGGAACGTTCAAATCTCAATCTTTTTGATCCATTGAAACCCGGTCAGTATATAAAAATACCAATAGCTGCTAAAAAAAATGCTTCGGTGACTAAAAAGCCGACACGAATACAAAAGGCAACACAAGCTAAAAGAAATGAGTCGAGATCAGTTAATGCTAATTTTAAAGAACACATTATTAAGCCAGGTGATAATTTGTATCGAATTGCATTAGACTATAAAATTAGTATTGAGGAAATTAAAAAAGCAAATCCATCTTTAAGTAATGCGCTTAGAATAGGTCAACGAATTAAAATTCCTATTAAAAAAAAGGAAGATGAATTTATTATCCATCAAGTAAAGCGGAGGAACAAGTTATCTCGGCTTGCGCGTAATTACAATGTAGATCTCAAATTTTTAAAGAGAATCAATCCACACATAAAGGATAAAGTTAGATCAGGTGATATTATTAAAATTCCTTTGAATGTAGTAGAAGTAGAAAGTAAGGATATTTTGTGGAATGATGCTCCTACTGTTGATGAACAAACACTAAGCTTTTCAGGTAGATTAAATCAAGATAGTATTCAATGTATGAATTATATCAGGAGCGAGCAAGATACATTTAATGTAGCCCTGATGATTCCTCTTTATTTGGATGAAGTTGATAGTTTAAAATTTACTGGTGATACCAATATAGACGAATTCTTGAACAACGAACCATTCAGATTTCTTCAGTTTTATTATGGGGTAATGATGGCTGTTGATTCTTTACGGGCTATAGGAATGAATATTGAGTTGAGTGTATTTGATGTTGACAAAAGTATAGGGAAAACTATACATCTTCTGCAGGATCCTAATTTACCCATTCAGGATTTAATTATTGGTCCATTTTTTCCACGGAGTTTTCAGTTAGCCTCTAGCTATGCGAAAATATTTGAAATTCCTATAATTAATCCTTTATCAAATCGTACAGAACTTCTTGAGAATAATCCTTTTGTATTTAAATGCCAGTCTACTATTGAATCGCAATATGAAAAAGTTCGTGATTTAGTGGCTACTTATTTCCGTGATTCAAAAATATTTTTTGTAAAGCAAAAACAAACTCTTGAAGAAAATGAGATACCTATATACATTTCACAAATTCAGGATTTAATAGATACGGGTTATTATATTCCGAATGAAGATGTTTTTGATTTGATTATAGAAAAATCTTTGGCAGATACAACTACCGTTCATATTTCAAACGAATTTATTGCCATACTAGATACAATAACTGGCTTTATTACTGAAATTGATTCATTAATAGTTGAAGATGATTTACTTAAATCTATAAGCATAGAGGGTGTTCAAATTCTTACTGATAGTATAGAATTCAATCTATATGATAGTACATATATAAAAAATAGCATAGTCCCATTTTATTATGCTCAGGATAGTATTTATGGTTTTCAAAATGAGGCTTCAATCTATCGTGAAAATGTTGTTTTTATTTTTTCAGATGATAATGTTTTTGCATTGGATTTAATGACGAAGTTAAATATTGAAAGAGATACTTTTTCAACGACTGTTGTTGGCTTGCCAAAATGGAAGGGATTTGAAAAAATGGATAATGAAATATTTAGCAATCTAAAGACTCATGTTTTTTATTCTGCTTACGTTGATTATCAAGATAGAAATACGAATAGTTTTATTTATGATTTTAGGAAGCGTTATTTGACTGAACCATTTGATTATGCTTTTAAAGCTTTCGACATAAGTTGGTACTTTTTAAATGCCTTAAATGATTTTGGAAGAGATTTCCGAAACTGTTTACCCTATTATGAACAATCATACATTCAATCGAAAATGGAATTTGAAAGAGTGAAAGAAGCTTATGGTTTTGAAAATCACTTTTGGACCATTTTAAAATACGATAAATATCGTTTGAAAGAGATTGAAGTATTTCCACCTGATCTTCCTGTAATTGAGGATTCACAAACATTCTGAAGGCTTTTTAATTAGCCAAATATTTAATTAAAAAAAAGGCGAAAAATATTTCATTTTTTGCTTGTTTATATCATTTAATTAGATGTAACTTTGCCATGTGAAAATATTAACACTGTTATTAATTAACAGTGAATAAAATAATTATTATTTAATCATTTATAAAATATTTTGAGATGAATCTTGAAAAAATAATGAACGGTCTTGAGCAAAAACATCCTGGTGAAAAGGAATATTTACAAGCTGTTCGTGAAGTTTTAGAATCAATCGAGGATGTCGTAAACGAAAATCCTCAGTTTGAAGCTGGTGGTATTATTGATCGCATCATTGAGCCAGATCGCATTTTTACTTTTAAAGTGCCATGGGTTTGTGATGACGGAAAAGTAAATGTTAACTTAGCTTACCGTGTTCAGTTTAATAATGCTATTGGTCCATACAAAGGTGGAATGCGTTTTCACCCAAGTGTAAACCTTAGTATTCTTAAATTCTTAGGATTTGAGCAAATTTTCAAAAACTCTTTAACTACACTTCCTATGGGTGGTGGTAAAGGTGGTTCTGATTTTGATCCTAAAGGTAAATCAGACAATGAAGTTATGCGTTTTTGCCAATCATTTATGCTAGAATTAGTAAATGTTATTGGTCCTGACACTGATGTACCTGCTGGTGATATTGGTGTAGGTGGTCGCGAAATTGGTTTCTTATACGGAATGTATAAAAAATTAGCTCGTGAACATACTGGCGTTTTAACTGGTAAAGGCCTTAACTGGGGTGGTTCATTAATTCGTCCTGAAGCTACTGGTTTTGGAACTGTATATTTTGCTAAAGAAATGCTTGCAACTAAAAACGAAACTTTTGAAGGCAAAACGGTGGCTATTTCTGGTTTTGGTAATGTTGCTTGGGGTGCTGCTCAAAAAGTTACAGAGTTTGGTGGTAAAGTTGTTACTATTTCAGGTCCTGATGGTTATGTTTATGATGCGGCAGGTATTTCAGGAGAGAAAATTGATTATATGTTGGAGCTAAGAGCTACTAATCAAGATATTGTAAAACCTTATTCTTATGAGTTTCCAGAAGCTGAATTCCATCAAGGTAAACGTCCTTGGGAAGTTAAAGTTGATGTAGCTTTACCATGTGCAACTCAAAATGAATTAGATGAAAATGATGCTAAAACACTTATTGAAAATGGTGTAGTATGTGTAGCCGAAGGTGCAAACATGCCAAGTACTCCTGAAGCTGTTGAGCTATTTCATGAGCATAAAATTATGTTTGGTCCTGGAAAAGCTGTAAATGCTGGTGGTGTTGCTACTTCTGGTTTAGAAATGAGCCAGAACTCAATGAAATTGAGTTGGAGTGCAGAAGAAGTGGATGAAAAACTACATTTAATTATGACAAATATACATCAGGCTTGTGCAGCACACGGTACTGAGGAAGATGGTTATATTAATTACGTGAAGGGTGCGAACATTGCTGGTTTCCTTAAGGTAGCCAATGCGATGCTGGATGAAGGAATCGTGTAATTTTTATTTATTAGGTTAGTAAGTAAAAAAAGCTTCTCAATTTATTGGGGAGCTTTTTGTTTTTCGTAGAGAAGTAATGAAATAGGAAAATGGTCGCTAAATCCTGCGTCATTAAAATATTTTCGTTTTGATGGTCGTCCAAAACGTAATGGTTTTTGATATCGTCCGGTAATCATTTCTGGAAAGGATTCAATTTTTACAGGAGTATCATTTATTCCGAATATCTGCTTTTGTTTAGCAATTCCTTTGCTTACCAAAAACTGATCGATCATTAAAGGATCAGAACCAAAATAATAGGATGTTTTTCGTTCGCCCATCATCTCCCACATTAAATTATACAGAAAAGGATTCTTACCATAAATAACTTTCTTTTTCGAAGCTGTACTTAAAGCATACTCCGTTAGTGAGCGATCGTAAGGAGTGTCATTAAAATCACCCATCACAACAATAGGAGTGGAGTTTCCTCGGATATTTTGAATTCGATCCAAGTAGTAGCTGAGTGTTTCTCCAGCAATCATGCGGTACGGTTCTGATAAGTATTTGCCAGCGCTTCTGGCAGGCCAATGATTCCCAATCAACAATAATTGATTACCTAGCTTAGTTTTAAATTCAACCTGAAGAATATCACGGGTGGCTGATCGTTTAATCAGCTCATAGGAATATAAAGGTCCTGTAAATTCATATTCATTTTTGTCGTAGATAAAGGCAATATCAACCCCCCTTTTATCATCCATCTCCTGATGCACAATAGCATAATCTCTGTTATCAAGTTGTATAGTGTTGATTAGTTTTTTAAGGATTACTTTGTTTTCAATCTCACATAAGCCGATGATATCTGGACCAAGACCATCATTTATTTTTTGAATAATTGAAGAGAGATTTTTTAATTTTTTTTGAAGAACCTGAGAAGTCCAACCTTTTAATTCTGTATTCAATTTCTTTTGGAGCCAATCAGGTCGCTCTGATGAATCATACTCATCAAAAAGGTTTTCGACATTCCACCATGTGATATAATGCTGTTTCATTTGCCAATAGTATGAAAATACTTTGCATCAAATTCCTGAATGCATTTATTATGCCTTTCAATAAGTTCAGCTTTTTCTTCATTGTTCAAAGTTCCAAGGTAGAGTAAACGATCTCGGATAGGCATATCTCTGATTTGATCAATGGGGCAAGAATGATCACAATTATGTAAAGGACATGCAATTGATAATCCATATAATAAACTTTCAGACTCGAGCATAGTTTAATTAATAAGTTATACTTATTAATTCTAATTCTATCCAAAAAGTAACCCAGTTGTTATAGATTATTTTATATATTTTGAATTTTTAAAATTTAAAATATATAAAAGCTTAATTTTTTATATTTGTACTTTGGAAATATCTCAATCTTTAATTAAATATATTTATGAAAGAATTTAAATCAATAAGCGACATCCTTGATTTTGCAATTAACTCTGAACAAGAGGCTGTTGAATTTTATTCATCTTTAGCTTTAAATGCAAAAAATAAAGAAATGAAAGTAGTATTTGAGCAATTTGCAAAAGAAGAAATGGGGCACAAAGCCATGTTGATGAAAATAAAAGCTGAAGATACTTTCGAGGTTAGGAATCAGCAAATTGTTGATCTTAAAATTGCTGACTATTTAGTTGATGTTGAAGTAACGCCAAATATGTCATATGAGGAAGCATTAATTGTAGCCATGAAAAAGGAAAAATCAGCATTTAAATTATATACTAATCTAGCTGCAAAAGCACCTAATGATAAAATGAAAAATATCTTTCTATCGTTAGCTCAGGAAGAGTCGAAGCATAAGCTAAGATTTGAGATTGAATATGATGATTTTGTTTTGAGAGAGAACTAAGGAACTAAGGAGTTTATATTCTTCAAATCTTAATTTATTTTCGTAATTTAGTTAATAAACTATGGGATTCTCCTATAGAGTCTTGCTAATAATTTCTTAATTTAGCGATATCAAATTCAGTTATATAAATGAGCTTGGTTTAACTTTCGAATAACCCTAAAATTGTGTTTTTAATATATGGATGGAATAGAGGAAAATGATGATTTGCTAGTGAACTCAGAAGAGGGTGGCTTGCCACAGGAGCAAGAAACACACAAAACTGTGCATCTTTCGGGTATGTACGAGAATTGGTTTTTAGATTACGCTTCTTATGTGATTTTAGAACGTGCTGTACCTGATGTAATGGACGGTTTCAAACCAGTTCAGCGACGCATACTTCATTCGATGAAAGATTTGGATGATGGTCGTTATAATAAAGTTGCAAACATCATTGGACATACCATGAAATACCATCCACATGGGGATGCTTCAATTGGAGATGCACTTGTTCAGTTGGGTCAAAAAGATTTATTGATTGATATGCAAGGTAATTGGGGTAATATCCTTACCGGAGATAGAGCTGCTGCTGCTCGTTATATCGAAGCTCGTTTATCAAAATTTGCACTTGATGTAGTTTTTAATCCTAAAACTACAGACTGGAAATTATCTTATGATGGTCGTAATAAGGAACCCAATGCACTTCCTGTTAAGTTCCCAATGCTACTTGCTCAAGGAGTTGAAGGGATTGCTGTTGGATTAGCCTCAAAAATATTACCTCACAATTTTATTGAGTTAATAGATGCGTCAATTGCTTATTTGCAAAACAAAAGTTTTGAGTTATATCCCGATTTTATTACCAGAGGTTTGGCTGATTTCTCGAAATACAATGATGGTTTACGAGGAGGAAAGGTTAGATTAAGAGCTAAGATCTCTCAATACGATAAAAAAACGCTTGTTATTACTGAAATCCCTTTTGGAACAACCACTACTAATTTAATTGAATCG
>JAOZUV010000396.1 GCA_029938505.1 Bacteroidales bacterium
GCAGGTATTGCAACCTTGAAATATGAATCAAAAAAGACAGATCCAAATATTAGCGTTGTTGGTTCAGATGAAAATTATTTTATCACCTCTGGTTTAGAAGTAGAAAAAGGAAGGAATTTTAATAGAAATGAAGTTTTTTATGGTGCAAATGTTGTGATTATTGGCAGTGAAATTGCTAATAGATTATTTGGTAAAAAAGAAGACCCTGTTGATAAGATTATTTCGGTTGGTCCTGGGAAATATAAAGTGATTGGAGTGCTAAAAGAAAAAGGCTCGAGTGCTGGTTTTAACAGTGATCGTCGATGCATAATGCCTTTAAATAATGTGCGGCAATATTTTTCGAGACCCAATATGACTTTCAGTATTAATGTAAATGTTAATAAAGCCGAGGAATTGGAACCTGCCATCGGTGAAGCCACCGGTTTGTTACGTACAATCCGGGGTGATGTGCTTGGTGAAGATGATACTTTTGGTATTGCAAAAAGTGATTCTGTTGCTGAAATGTTAATTGGTTTAACAGGCAAAGTAAGATTAGCAGCTACATTTATTGGATTGATTACATTATTAGGTGCAGCCATTGGCTTGATGAATATTATGTTGGTTTCTGTGACTGAACGAACTCGTGAAATTGGTGTTCGGAAAGCAATGGGAGCTACTAAACGAATGATTCGTAATCAGTTTTTTGTAGAAGCCATTGTGATTGGTCAAATGGGCGGTTTTGTAGGAATTGTTTTAGGAATCTTAATCGGAAATTCTATTTCCATGATTATTGGTAGTGCCTTTATTGTCCCATGGCAATGGATATTTCTAGGAGTAGGATTATGTCTCTTTGTTGCTATTGTGTCAGGAATTATTCCCGCTTATAAAGCAGCAAAATTAGATCCTATCGAATCCTTACGATATGAATAAATAGATTATTCCTTAAATTTAATTAGGGGCTGAAATTTTTTGATAACCAATTAATTGATGGTAATAAGTTCCAGGCTCTTGGTAATAGACGTAAATTGTATAGTCATTGGTTGTTTCAAAATGATTTCCTTCCAGAAGTGAAAAATCAGCAATTCCATTATCCTCGCTGAACGAAAGATATTGATAATTATAATAGCCTTGTTTTAGTAAAAGACGGCCTTCAAATCCTTGCTTTTTGAAATTATAATTAAGTTTATTTTCTAGATTAAATTGCCAATCTGTAAGTTCGCCCATAATATAAATACCTCCTTCAATACTTACAAATTTATGTGGGATGAAGAAATAAACCCAGCAATAATCGGCCTCTATCTCGTTTCTGGCCCCATCGGTATTTTGGATGAGTTGTTGTCCGTTTATATCATGCTCAAAATGATAAACTTCTTTTGCTCTCGATGTTTCGTCTCGAAGAAAAACATGATAAATTTTATCAATGTATTCTATTTTTTGAACATATTCACTTCTATATTTTAAACTTTTAGTATCAAAATTCCGGAATTCATTTCCGCCGTCAAAAATGCTTTTTTGATTAAAATTGTAATCCAATTCACTTCCTAAATTTCGTCTGGGTTTAATATCATAAACTTGATTATCATCTCTATTGTTTTGTTGAACAACTACAAATAAATCTCTTTCCGGATTGTGAATGTATAAGTTGTTTCGAAAAACAGAAAAGCCAACTTCTTGCTTTTTCTCACGATCGCTAAATCGTTCTGTAGGAAGAACTCGAGCATCAATATTTAATTGAGGATCAATCACTTTAAATCTTCGTGTGAAAATTAAATTTTGTTCATTTTCTTCAAAAACTTTAATCACGTAATTTCCAGATAATAGTAAACGTAAATAATTATTGGGAAACTCCAATGAATAGTGTATGTACGGAATGGTCGTGTTTAGAGAAAACTCATAATCATTAATATAGTCCTCAGGATAGCCATCAATAAATTGATTTTGGATTAAATCGCTAGCTCTCCAATAAGGGTCGCAATGTTGGATGGTATATCTAAAATTCTTAACTTTGGCGTCGTCTAAATCATCAAAAGACAACAGTAATTTTTCACCCGTTTGAAGTTGAATAATTGGTTCTGACATTTCGAATCCAGATTTTTGCAAAATAACGGTTTTAATATTTTCGTCAAACACCTGGTTTTTCATTTCAGAATCATCTGTTTGATGAGCCTCTAAATGAAAAGGAATGCTAAGGACAGAAAATAGTATGATATATATCAATATAAAAACAGATTTAAAAGCAGCTTTTGATTTCCAATACATATTTAATAATTTATATATTTGTCGAGTTTTGTCACTCGATATGCTTACTTTAAACAAAATTAAAAATTACTAGCTATTTGACTAATTAAACGACAAAATAAATGTGAAAGTACATTATTGTATAATATACTTGCAATTCAAAAAATTGACATTAACTAGTTGCCGATGACAATAAAAATTAAAAAAGGCCTTAATATTAGGCTAAAAGGAGAGGCAGAGAAAACGATTGCTGACATTAGTCCCAAATTGTTTGCAATTAAACCTACCGATTTTATTGGTGTTTTCCCTAAGCTTTTGGTAAAAGAAGGGGACGAAGTAAAAGCTGGAACGCCACTGTTTTTTGATAAAAACAGAGAAAATATTAAGTTTACAGCTCCAATAAGTGGAAGAGTCTCAGAAATTAAAAGAGGAGCTAAAAGAGTTTTACAGGAAATTAAGATTGATGCTGATGAGCAAATTGCTTATGTAGATTTTAAAGCTGAAGATCCCAATAAACTTGATCGCGAAAAAATCGTTGAGAAATTATTGAAAAGTGGTGTATGGCCGATGATTCGCCAACGCCCTTATTCAGTGATAGCTAACCCTGATGATAATCCTAAGGCAATCCATATCTCAGCTTTTGATACCAGCCCACTGGCAGTAGATTATGATTTTATCGT
>JAOZUV010000397.1:0-209 GCA_029938505.1 Bacteroidales bacterium
ATACCCCTTGCTTCGGTATTCAATAAATTTAACGGGTATTGTTAAAATTGTTATTTGTATATCAATTTCTCTAATTTGCTGAGAAAATTCACCAGTATTTTGACCAAGTTGTAAAATATCATGAGAGAGTTTATCAATGGCCTGACTACGAGATGCAGGATATTCAAAATCATATTCATAAATAAGAACATTTGAAAATGCAATAGCAT
>JAOZUV010000397.1:219-2897 GCA_029938505.1 Bacteroidales bacterium
AAAGCCCAAAAAGAAAAGTAATAATACCCTTCACCAACTCTTTGGCCGTTTTTTTTGTTTCCAAAAGTTCAAATATATAATCATGAAATTCTTTTAATTGCATTTCTAAAACATCCTTCACAAATTCAGCTTTATTTTTATGATGCCTATATAAGTAGCCATCCGAAACATTTGCCCGCTTAGCTATTTCCATAATAGTAGCACCATGATAGCCTTTTTCAACAATCATTTTTTTGGCTTCAGATTTTACTCTCAATATCTTATTTTCATCAATAACTCTCATAATTATCAACTTATATTAATAAATGAATGCTCATTCATTTTGTAAATAAATAATTTTTTTTTGAAAAATACAAATATTATTTATAGATTCGTATTGATCATTTTGATACCAGAACATCCATGAATCAAATTTAAATTGAACTAATTGCAACAAATACTAAACAAATTTTGTCTTATTTAATATTATTATCGCGGAAGCTGAAAAGCGTTATGAGTAAGCCTTTTTAAACTAAAAAAAAATACCATGAAAAAAACATTATTATTTATTGCAGTTCTTTTGATTACATTCAGTACAACTGCTTTTTCTCAGGACATCAAATTTGGAGTTGGAGCTACATATGGTGACAAAACTGATTTTGGCATTCATGGAAGAGCATTATTTGAATTAAATGATGATATCGATTTAGTTGGAGGATTTACATTTTTCTTACAAAACGGAATGACTATGTGGCAAATCAATGCAGATGGTCATTATACATTCTCAGAAAAAGATGATTTCTCTTTCTATGGATTAGCTGGCTTAAATTATTCTTATATTAAAGTTACTGGTTTCACTGGAAATAGTGAAATAGGATTTGATATTGGGGCTGGCGTTGAATACAAAAACTTTTTTGGAGAAGCAAAATTTGACACAGGAATGGGCGATCAATTTGCTATAACTGTTGGTATGTATTTCTAAAATAAACACTATAGATAAAAAAAGCAGCCGATAATTTCTGGCTGCTTTTTTTTATTTTCCGAGATAATTTCTTTTAAATTATTTTAGCTATTTAAATAAAAGCCCTTATATATTAACATTTAGATTACGTAGCTAAATAATCACTATTTATATATAATCCTCAATTGCTTTACATAAATCATATTTAATTTCTTAGATTTGATTTTTAACTAATTAAAAAATTACCCAGATGAAACTAAGAAACTCAATCATCACACTTATTCTTTTTCTTATTGTTCCAATTTACATAAATGCTCAAACTGAGCCAATTGATCTAGAAATACTTTACAAAATAAAACAAGAAGAAAAAACTAATTCACAAATTGAAAAATTATCATTTTTATTAACAGACTTTGTTGGCCCAAGATTAACAGCATCTCAAGGGAAATTAAATGCAAACGAGACAGTTAAGAAAAAAATGGAAGAATTAGGTCTTGAAAATGTGACAATTGATGAAGTACGTACTTTTAATCGTGGGGGTTGGGATAATAAACGTACATATATTGCAATGACTGAACCCTATTATGTAAATTTTTCAGCCTTACCAAAAGCTTGGACCGGAAGCACAAATGGAGAAATAAGTGGTGAAGTGGTATTAGTAAATATAAAGAATGAGAGTGATTTTGAGAAATATAAAGGTCAACTTAAAGACAAAATTGTATTAATGCCCTCGAAGTCAACTTATGAAGTAAGTTTTGATCCTTTAGCAACAAGACTGACAGAAGATGAGCTTATCAAAATTCAGCAAGAAAGTTTTAATCCTCGTCGCTGGGGAAATTTCAATTACGAGGAATATCGTAAGATGAGAATGCTAAGAAGAAAAACTACTCAATTTTTAAATGCAGAAGGAGTTGCTGTTATATTGAATAGTGCCGGAAAATTTAATGTTCCACAAGCCAATGGTGCAAATTATAAAAGTGGTGATACAATACCTACCCCTGAGATAAATCTTCCGATCGAAGCACATGGCAGGATGATGCGTTTAATTCAGCATAAAGTGGAAGTCAGACTTGAAGTTGATATACAAAATGAATTTATTGAAAGTCCACAAGTAACGAATGTCATGGGTGAAATTCCTGGAACCGATTCCAAATTAAAAGATGAAGTTGTTTTGATTGGAGCTCATTACGATTCATGGCATGGAGGTACGGGAGCTGCTGATAATGCTTCAGGTTGTATCGTAATGATGGAAGCTATGAGAATTTTAAAAGCCTTAAATATCAAACCACGCAGAACAATTAGAATAGCACTTTGGGGTGGTGAAGAACAAGGACTTAATGGTTCAAGAGGTTATGTTGAGAAATACATTCGTGATCCAAAGAATAATAAATTATTGTCTGGATTCAAAAATTTCTCAAGCTATTTTAATATGGACAATGGAACAGGGAAATTCAGAGGAATTTATCTGCAAGAAAATGAAATGATCCGTCCTGTTTTTGAAGAATGGATTAAACCATTTAAATCAATGGGAATGAACACCATCACGATTAATAATACGAGAGGTACTGATCATCAAAGTTTTGATGCTTTAGGATTACCAGCCTTTCAATTCATACAAGATGATATTGAATATGGTAGAGGATATCACACTAATATGGATACTTACGAAAGACTTCTCATGGGTGACTTAAAAAATAATGCAATCATTATTGCAGCTTTTGTTTATCAGGCAGCAATG
>JAOZUV010000043.1:0-7822 GCA_029938505.1 Bacteroidales bacterium
ATAAATAGCTTCTATGATTTCGCTTCTGGAAGTATCCTTTGTAAGATAGCCTTTTGCTCCTGCTTTAAGGGTTTTAAGAATAAAGCTTTTGCTTTTCCCCATAGAAAGAATTAATAAATTCATGTTGGGAAATTCACGTTTTATACTTCTGATCTTATCAATTTCCTCATCCGTTGAATTGTAAACGTTGATTAAGGTAAGATGAATATAATGGCCTTTAATTTTTTCGGTAAGATCAGACAAACTAACGGCACAACCCACCACTTCTATATCATCAACATCAGATAAAAGCGATCGAATCCCATCACAAACAATCTGATGGTCATCCACAATAAAAATCTTAATATTCGACATAGTTGTAATTTATCTAAGCAAGAAATTAACTTTGAATGCGAAAATAAGAATCTTCTAAAAAAATGCCTAATTAATAGTGTACAAATATGTTTTGATTTTAAATTCGTTTAAATTTGTGTACAAAGACTATTTAGATGAAAGAGAATTCGGAATCAGAAAATGGCTATCATAAACTAAGGGCTGAGAATCTTGAGCGATTAAAAGAGCTTGCTGCTATCAATAAAACTACAAGTATTTTAAAAGCGGGAAAACCCATTGATGAAAGCTTGCAACAAATCGCACTTCTTTTGCCACCCGCCTATCAATATCCGGCTTTTACTTCTGCACGAATAGTTTTTGATGGTGAAGAATTCCGTTCAAATAATTACAAAAAAACACAATGGGTCCAACATCAAGAGTTTGGAACTATTGATCACCAACAAGGATTTATTGAGGTTTTTTATCAAAAAAAATTCCCTGAATTTGATGAAGGTCCTTTTTTGGAAGAAGAAAGACAATTGATATTAAACATTTCCAACCTCATTAGTGGATATCTAAATAGTATTAAAGGAAAACAAATTTTAGGTTGGAAAAAAATCAAAGATAAAGATCAAACCGATAAAGCTGAATTACCAAGCTCAACTATTGCCAGTCGAAAACTTCTTCAAAAATTTCTAAATAAAAGCAATGTAAATCGCGATATTTATCACGATTTAATGCCTTTCAAGGTAAAAGAAATTTTACTGGTTGCCAATTTGTACGATGCCTATAGTATCGAAAAAGAAGGAAAGTTTTCGGAACATGTTTTAGGCGAATACCATCAGCTTAATCTTACATCTTTGCCTCGTATCACAGGGGTTTCATCTTCGGAGGAAGCCTTTGAACAACTCGACTCTAAACATTTTGATTTGATTATTTTGATGGTTGGAGCCGATAAAAACCAAACCCTAACCTTAAGCGAAAAAATTAAAAAAACATTCCCTTACATTCCTGTTTTCTTGCTTTTAAACAATAATAGTGACATCGCATTTTACGAAAAGAAAACAAAATTTTCAGCATATATTGACCGAACTTTTGTTTGGAATGGTGACTCACGTATTTTCTTCTCCATGATAAAATTGGTAGAAGATATGATTAATGTTGAAAACGACACCCAATTGGGAATGGTTAGGGTTATTTTGCTTGTTGAAGATTCGCCCAAATATTATTCCAGATACCTGCCACTACTTTATCAGGTGGTCATGGAACAAACCAAGCGCATTATTGAGGATGTTAGTGCTGATGAACTTTATAAGGTTTTACGTATGCGAGCAAGACCTAAAATAATTTTAACCTCATCTTACGAAGGAGCTCAAAAAATTATTGAAAAATATGAAGATAATCTGCTTTGTATGATTACTGATGTTAGTTTCGATAAAAACAATGTACAAGATAAAGATGCCGGATTTGATCTCACCAAATTTGTTCGGAAGAAAATTAAAAATTTACCGGTTATTATTCAATCCTCCGAAGCAGAAAATGCTAAAGAATCTTTTGAATTAAAAACCACTTTTATTCATAAATATTCGGAAACACTTTTGCAGGATTTTCAGAGTTTCATTACCTATCACCTCGGTTTTGGTAATTTTGTTTATCGAGATAAAATGGGCAGTCAGATTGGGATTGCTCGTTCATTAAAAGAATTTGAAAATCATCTAAAAACGATCCCTGACGAATCTTTATTGTATCATGCTAAACGTGATCATTTTTCGTTATGGTTGATGGCCAGAGGCGAAATTCATGCAGCAAAAATTTTAAATCCTCACAAAGTCGCCGATTTTGGGAGTCCAACTAGAATTAGAGAAACTCTCATCGATGTCATCAAAAAATTTAGGAATGAACAAAACAAAGGGAAAATTATTCCTTTTGATGAAAATGCCATATTGGATGAAACTAATATTGTTAACCTTTCGGATGGCTCTTTAGGTGGTAAAGGTCGTGGATTGGCTTTTATCAATACGTTAATTTATAATTATAATTTCAATAAACATATTCCTAATATAAATATTCAAGCACCAAAAACTTCAGTAATTGGAACCGATGAATTTGAATATTTTATGGATCGAAATGAGCTACGAGATTTCGTTAGTAATGAAACGGATTATGAAGCTATTAAACGTCGATTTTTATTAGGTAACCTAACAGATACACTTAGTAAACGTTTAAAAATTATTCTTCGAAAAATAAAAAATCCAATTGCAATTCGATCATCGGGTCTTTTTGAAGACTCATTGATGCAACCTTTTGCAGGGATATTCGAAACCTATTTATTGCCCAATAATCATCCAGATCTCAATGTTCGGCACGATCAAGCTATGGATGCCATAAAACTAGTTTTTGCCTCGGTTTATTCGCCTGTAGCTCGTGGTTATATCGAAGCCGTGAACTATAAATTGGATGAGGAAAAAATGGCTGTGATTCTTCAGGAAGCAGTTGGCAATACCTATGGTAATTATTTTTATCCTCATATTTCGGGAGTAGCTCAATCTTATAACTATTATCCTTTTGCACATATGAAACCTGAAGAGGGTTTTGCAGTTGCTGCTGTCGGATTGGGTAAATATGTTGTTGAAGGAGAAAAGGCCTATCGATTTTCACCTCAATACCCAAGTACCGAAATCAATTCGCCAAAGGATCAGTTTTTAAATTCTCAGACTAAATTTTTTGCCATCGATTTAAAAAAGACGAATCCAAATTTAATGGAAGGAGATACTGCTGGATTGGCTTATTTAGATATAGATGATGCTGAAATGCATGGCAATTTGAAGCATTGTGCTTCTGTTTACGATGCTGACATGAATACCATTCATCCTGGCTTAAATCGCCCTGGGCCACGTATAGTCAATTTTTCAAACATCTTAAAGTATAATTATACCCCATTGGCAAAAACTATTGATACTGTTTTGGATGTAGTAAAGGAAGCCATGGGCTCGCCTGTAGAAATAGAATTTGCAGTTGATTTAAATAAGGATGAAAATAATAAGTCCACCTTTTACTTATTACAGATAAAACCCATGATTGGGAATATTCAAGATTTCTCAATCAATATGGGAAAAATCAAGAAAAAGGATATTTTGTTGTATGCCGAAAAAGGAATGGGTAACGGGAAAATTAAAAATATTGTGGATGTCATTTATGTTGATAATGAAAAGTTCGATAAAAGCAAAACTATAGAAATGGCAGAGGAAATCGACAAGCTAAATAAAAAAATGTGCAAGGAAGACCGTCCTTATATTTTAATTGGTCCTGGTCGCTGGGGAACTCGTGATCGTTTTATTGGAATCCCTGTTAGATGGCCTCATATTTCAAATGCCAAAGTAATTGTTGAAACCAGTTTGGAAGATTTTCCATTGGATGCCTCCTCTGGATCTCACTTTTTCCATAATGTAACCTCCATGAATGTGGGCTATTTATCCATTAATCAAGAACGATCAGGTAGTTTTATTAATTGGGATAAACTAGATGAGCAAAAAATTGTTCAAACCACCGAATATTTCAAACACATTCGTTTTAAAAAACCTGTAGAAGTTAAGATGGATGGAAAAAAACGCCTTTCTGTTATCACATTTTAAGAGTAATATTAAGCACTATATTTTGGTTGTGAATTGATTCACAGGTCTTTTTACAAATCTTTTGAGAATTTTTACTTAAAAATTGAGCTGGCCATAATTTATAATAACTATAAATTAGTATGCTCTGATTTGCTAACCAATTCATTTTTCGATAAATAAGCGCAAACAGCCAAATAGCCTGCCTTTTAAAGCATTGCATTAACAGGCTCACTACTTGTATTTTAGCTAAATTTTCACTAACTATTGTAGTAAGATTGATTGATTTTGAGACAATTATTGTTATAAAATAAACACTACGCCCATGTACGACTTTCTAGCCTTAAAAGTAAAATGTCCTGTTTGTAGCAAATCTTTAATGGACAAACAAAAATTAGTGGATAATGAACCCAGTATTAAGCTTAATATTGAAATTGGAGGGAAAAAGGGTACGATTAATCTTAGCTCTATTTATGGAAGTTATAATTATGTCACGCCTCTCGATTTACCCGATGGAGAAGTAGCAAGCTTTTCATGCCCTCATTGTAGTGCATTGTTAAAAGACCAGATTTCTTGTTTGAGTTGTGATGCTCCTATGACCCATTTTAATTTGGATATGGGAGGTAAAGTCTCCATTTGTTCACGTAATGGATGTAAAAACCATAAAGCAGAATTTGAAGATCTTACAGTAGCCTTAAATAAACTTTATCAGGATTACGGTTTAGCTGGAAATCATCGAGAAAAAATTAAAAAGGGTAGCCCCTCCACAGAAAACAAACCTATCGATCCCAACAAAGAAACTATCGAAAGCGGTTCATTTTTACGAGCCTATTGTCCACATTGCAACAAATCACTCATTGAAAATGAACAACTAAAATTAAAAATTAAAAATGATGAAGAGGGATTTATCATGCTCAGCCCATACTTAAATGTATTTACTACAAAATCAACCATACACCTACCTGAAGATAAAATAGTGGAAGACTTGCAATGTTTTCATTGTAAAAAAAGCCTTATTAAAGACGAGAAAAAATGTGGAAAATGCGGATCTGCAACCGCAAAAATTTCCATAGGCGCCCGAACCAAATTATTAGATTTTTACATCTGCACCAAGAAAGGTTGTAGGTGGCACGGGCTCCATGAAGAAGATTATTATAACATCAGACTGGAAGACAGCCTAGAATGGTAGAACTAAATACACTAAATTTATTATTGTAAAAACTTAAATCTCAAGCCATGTTTCAAATTGTAAGAAAACAGGAAATGGCAAAAGGGACGATTATACGTTTTGATATAAACGCTCCTAAAATTGCTAAAAAAGTTAAAGCAGGCCAATTTGTAATTATTAGAGTAAACGAAACCGGCGAACGAATACCTCTCACCGTAGCCGATAAAGATGAATTTGCCGGCACTATTTCATTAATTTTTCAAGTTGTTGGTAAATCGACTGCTTTAATGAGATCTTTAAATGAAGGCGATTTAATAAAAGATGTTGTTGGTCCTCTGGGAAAAGCAGCAGAAATTGAAAAAACTGGAACCGTCATTATGGTTGGGGGTGGCACTGGTGTAGCTATTCTGCATCATGTTGCCAAAGCATTTAAAGAAGCAGGGAATTATGTGATTGGGATTATCGGGGCACAAAACAAAGAGATGCTAATTCTTCAAAATGAAATGAAACATATTTGTGATGAACTGGTGATTACCACAGATGATGGAAGTATTGGCGAAATGGGGTTTGTAACCGGACCTCTTGCAAAATATATGGGAGAGCGTCATGATATAAAATTAGTCTATGCTATTGGTCCCATCATTATGATGAAAAATGTGGCCAAATTAACCGAGAAATCTAAACTCCCAACAATGGTAAGTTTGAATCCAATCATGATTGATGGAACAGGAATGTGTGGGGGTTGTAGAGTTAAAGTGAATAACGAAACCAGATTTTGTTGTGTTGATGGTCCTGATTTCGATGGACATAAAGTAGATTTCGACGAACTAGAAAAACGAAATTCGCTATACCTGAAAGACGAAAAAGATTCATTATTATTTTCCATTAAATAATCTTCTCACCTATGTTAGATCAAGATGTAAAATATTTAAAGTTTAAAACTTACTTAAACATCTATTGTCCACATTGTAATAATACTTTGAATGTTGAGACAAAAGAAGAAAAGAGTGTACACTTTAAAGCAATGTATAAAAAACAAGAGATCGAACTTTCACTTAGTCCTTATCTCGATGTGTTTGATATTCAGGCTTCTGTTGATATTGAAGAAAATCAACTGATTGATGACATGATTTGTCCGCATTGTAATACTAGCTTAATTAATAAAGATATTAAATGTGGTGAATGTGAATCTCCAATTGGGGAAGTAACTATTTTTGCGGCAACCAAATTATTGCCATTCTATTTATGTACCAAACAAGGGTGTGAATGGCATGGATTAACTAAGCGTGATGAACGTAGAGTTAAACTCAAAATTCCTCGTCAGGCCATGCCTGAACAGGATCAAAAACTCAGGGTTCATAATCATCAGGAAGTGCCTTATGGTTATACCTCTGAATTAGCTTTACTTGAGGCCGGACGATGTTTACAATGCAAGAACCCTCAATGTGTTTTGGGTTGCCCGGTAAATGTTGATATTCCTGCTTTTATTGCATTGGTTGCCAATGAAAAATTTAATGAGGCTGCCAAAAAAATTAAAGAAACAAATGTGCTTCCAGCTGTTTGTGGAAGGGTTTGTCCGCAAGAAAGCCAATGTGAAGAAAAATGTATTTTAGGATATAAAGATGAACCGGTTGCAATTGGTCGTTTGGAGCGTTTCGTAGCAGATTTTGAACGGAAAATGGATTTGATTGAAATTCCAATTATCACCAAAGATACAGGTAAAAAAATAGCGGTGGTGGGTTCAGGTCCTGCCGGATTAACACTGGCTGCCGATATGCGTCAGCTGGGTTATGGAGTAACCATTTATGAAGCCCTTCACGAAACAGGTGGTGTACTTACTTATGGAATTCCTGAATTCCGTTTACCAAAATCAATCGTACAATTTGAAATTAATTATTTGAAAGAAATTGGAGTACATTTTGAGTTAAATCATGTCATCGGAACCATATTGACAGTTGACGAGCTTTTGGAGCATTTTGACGCCGTATTTGTAGGCGTAGGTGCCGGACTTCCCAAATTCATGAATATTCCTAATGAGAGTCTTGGTAATATTTTTTCATCCAACGAATACTTAACACGGATGAACTTGATGAAAGCCTATAAATTCCCTGAGTACGATACACCAAAACCAAGAGGAAATAAAGTAGTGGTTATCGGCGGAGGTAATGTGGCTATGGATTGTGCTCGGACAGCTATTCGAACAGGGTCAACCGAAGTAACCATTGTGTATCGACGTTCCAGACATGAACTTCCTGCTAGAGGCGAAGAAGTTCACCATGCCGAAGAAGAAGGCATAAAATTCAAATTATTAACTAATCCAATAAAATACCTCGGAACTGACCATAACATGGTTAAAGGTTTGGAGTGTATTCAAATGGAATTGGGCGAACCTGACGATTCAGGTCGCCGCAGACCTGTTCCAATTGAGGGCTCTGAATTTACAGTTGAATGTGACATGGCAATTGTGGCCATTGGTACCGGTCCAAATCCGATCATTTTCCAATCAACACCCGATATGGATTTGAATAAGTGGGGTTATATCCATGCTAAAGATGAAACCTTAGAAACAACCAAAGAATTTGTGTATGCCGGAGGTGATATTGTCACAGGTTCGGCAACGGTGATCGAAGCTATGGGTGCAGGGCGAATAGCAGCCAATGCCATTCATGCTAAACTTTCGAAACAAAAGAAAAAAGTGAAGCAGAAATAAATAAAGTATAAAAAGGGTGCAACT
>JAOZUV010000043.1:7832-10405 GCA_029938505.1 Bacteroidales bacterium
GCAACCTTAAGGCTGCACCCTTTTTATACTTTATTTTGTCATGCCGGGCTTGACCCGGTATCTTACAAATAATTATTACGAGATTCTGAAACCACGCATGAACGGACGGGTAGGAAGTTCAGAATAACGGATTTTTGAAGGGCATTTCGACTACGCTCAACGACCTTCAAAATATAATACAAACTCTTTTTTTAGCTTATCAACCCAATATTTAAGGAGTTCATCAGTTAATTTTGGTTCATTATCATAATCCAATGCTAAGCCTACAAAACTACCATCCTGAACAGCTCCAGATTCTTCGAAATGATAGGCCTCGACAGGCCATCTACCAACAATAGTAACATCTTTGGGGAGTTGTTTATAGAGTTTCCCCATCCCATCCACAAAAGTATCAGTATAAACTTCTTGATCACCAAGGCCAAATAAAGCCACTTTTTTGTCTTTAAAACTTACTTTTTTGAGTGAGGTTAAAAAATCTTCCCAATCATCTTGTAAGTCACCCATCCCCCAGGTTGAAGTTCCAAAAATCAAATATTTATAACTATTTACATCTTTAACTTCTATCGAGTCAATATTGTGTACATCTACTAATTCTTCCCCGAAAAGGACTTGAATTTTATCAGCAACCAGTTCTGTATTACCAGTTGATGATCCATAAAAAATGCCTATTTTTTTCATTAATTTTATATTCAAATTTAGATTACAAAGATATAAATTTTTATTTAGATTAATTCTTATTAAAAGAACATTTATCTAAACATCAAATTTTTATGAGGAAGAAGAATTGCAGAATTTATTCGATAACGGGCTTTACAAAAACTTTTGATGCTATATTTTCATTCACCACTATTGTCATTTTATCAATCTTAATTAAAACAGCATTATCCATTTTAAATTGAAGAGCGAGCTCAATAACCTTGCCTATTTTAAAATTATATTGTGCGAAAAAATTACTAATCTCGCTATTGTCGTAGTAAACACGTAATATTTCGTAGGTGCCAGGCTTACATTTATTTAATGCTGGATAATCTTGCTCTTCTGGTAATTTGCCATCAATATCTGGAATGGGGTCACCATGAGGATCGAGTTGGGGATACTCTAAGTACTTATCAATTTTTGCCATTAATACAGGCGATCCATAATGTTCTAATGTTTCGGCTTCTTGATGAATTTCCTCTAAATTTAATCCCAAAGATTTATGTAAAAACCCTTCCCATAATCGGTGATTGCGAATCACTTTAAGGGCAATAATCTCGCCTTCTTTAGTTAAACTTAGCTCCTTATGTTTCACATAATTTATTAACCCATTCTCCCTTAATTTTCGTGCCATGTCAGTTATAGCAGCAGGGCTAATCTGCAATTTTTTCGATAAATGAGTACCATTAACTTTAAAACCTCTTACTTTAGCAATATAAATGGCTCGTAGAAATTTTTCAATAGAAGGGGATGGGGTAGTAGACATTTTATTGTTCTCTAATTTTTCACTTGCCACCCAAAAATAATGATTAATTTCGAGATATAAACATCCAATATTCATATTTGCAATTAAAATATAAGATTTATGAAAACTATTGTGATTAGTTGTGTATTAATTGTTTTTCAAATGACAGGTGTTAACGCTCAAATTTTAAATAAATCTTTTTTTGAAAAGAAGGTGGGTTATGACATTCTAATTGATCAGTGTGATCGTTCAGGTTTGGAAGGTCCTGAGTTTGGCAAATACCTTAAAAAATATTATGCTAGTTATAAATCAGATGATAAAACCATTGAAGAACTAAGCAAGCATATTCAGGGAATTAATATAAAAATTGTTTTAGGAACCTGGTGTCATGACAGTAAAATACAAGTGCCTGTCTTTATAAAAATCCTCGATCAAATTAGTTTTAAAGACGAAAAGCTAGAGCTTATTTGTGTTGATCGATTAAAGAAAACCCATGATTATTCAATAAAAGATATGAAGATTAAACGTGTTCCAACTTTTATTTTTTATAAAAATGGGGAAGAAATTGGAAGAATTATTGAAAGTCCTAAAGAAACATTAGAGAAAGATTTTTTGAAGATTGTGAACTAATTTGATGGATAAAATCTCATGAAAATACTAACGACCATAGCTGAAACTCAATCTTACTTAAATTCACTTCGAAATGCTAACAAATCTATTGGATTTGTTCCTACCATGGGTGCTTTGCATCAAGGACATTTAGAATTGCTAAGTCGTTCAAAAAATGAAAACGACATAAGCGTTTGTAGTATTTTTGTGAACCCCATTCAGTTTAACAATCCCGAGGATTTAACAAAATATCCGCGCACTTTTGAGGATGATTGTGCAAAACTTGAGTCAGTTAATTGCGATGTTCTTTTTGCCCCGGATATCAAGGAAATGTATCCCGAGGATAATCAAAAACAATACGATTTTGGACAGCTCGAAAAAGTTATGGAAGGCAAATTTCGTCCTGGTCATTTTAATGGAGTAGCAGTAGTAGTTAAATTATTATTTGATATTACCGAACCACATCGAGCTTATTTTGGTGAAAAAGATTTCCAGCAATTGGCTATTATCAATGCAATGGTTT
>JAOZUV010000398.1:0-285 GCA_029938505.1 Bacteroidales bacterium
ACGCAAATAACAATTTAAATCGTTTCATTTAATTTCCTCCCAATTTATCTTTAACTCGATTATAGAATATAATTCTATCCGATATCCCATTAGTCCCTCCATTTACAAGACGTGTCACATCGAATATTGTGCTATTTCCCGTTGCTGTAACCATCGTATTATTGTCATTTACAGTTTTAGTTATAATTGTACCTTCAACTAAACTTGCTGTATTCAATGTCGTTCCATCCTTTTTCTTTTTTATATTCCAATACCAAGCAGCTGATATCCAAGGATACTCCGTTG
>JAOZUV010000398.1:295-2893 GCA_029938505.1 Bacteroidales bacterium
TTTATAACCTTCATCACCTATAATTAGTTCTGAAAGAATATGAAATCGAGTCAAAAAAAACATCCAGAAGAATACTCTGGACGAGATTATATATTTTTCGTATTGTACAACATCGATTGCTATGGGAATTCAATGATGATTTTTCTTTGAAATGAACCTTATAGTCGTTATCTATTTAAGAATGAGGGTTTTTATAGCTCTATTTACAATTCTATGCATGACAAATAGCAACACAGTGTGTTGTTAAAAAATTTATGAAGCCGTGGATCATTCTAATCTATGAGGTGGTATTTTCCTGTTTTTTAAATTGGTACTTTTACAAACTTTACATTCACTTAGATTGACTTTAAATAGTTTTAGAATAATCTCTTGAGTTGTTAAATCTTTTAATACAGGTACATAAATCTTTGTTACGATCAAAGCCCGTATAACTGTTAGTTTTTTCTTCTTGTTTCTATTAGACAAGATACCATAGTACCGAATTTTTACAAATCTTTTAGGTAAAACATGCATTAAAAATCTTCTGATGAATTCAGTTGTAGAAATTGTCATTGTATTTTGCTTTTGTGTTTTATGATCCTTGTATCTAAATGTGACGGTTTCTTTATTAAAATGAAGAATACGTGAATTTGAAATGGCGATATTATGGGTATATCTTCCCAAATATTCGATGACATTTTCTGCTCTATTAAATACTTTTTTCGCATAGATGACCCAACCTTTTTTATAAAGTGAATTTTTGAGTTTGAGAAACTCGGTGTCAGTAATTGGTTTGAAATTGAGTTTATTTGTTGTCCAAAGATTATAAAGTTCTGACATGAACTTACCTCTAAACAAAGCTTTAATTACAGGAAAAGGAAATAAAAAATCACCTTGTCGTTGAACAAATTCTTCTTTAGAATTAAGACCACCAGCAAGGACAATAACGTGTATATGAGGATGATAAGCTATATTTCTACCCCAGGTATGAAGTATGGAAATAAAACCTATATCAGCCTCTAGTTTATGCTCTGGATTGAGTGATAATTCTTTTAGTGTTTCAGCAACAACTTTATAAAACAAGTTATATAAGATTTTCTGATTGCAAGAAAAAATAGTGTTAAGTTCATGCGGAACAGTAAAAACTGTGTGAAAATATGGTGCATCTATAAGCATGGCTTTCGTTTTATCAACCCATTTTTCTTTTGCAAGGGTCTGACAACAAGGACAATGCCTGTTTCTACAGCTATTATAATATATGTTTTCATCACCACAATCTTGACAAGTGCTAACATGTCCACCTAAAACAGAAGTTTTACATTCCACGATACTCTGACCAACTTTTGATTGCTGAAAAGAAAGTGGCAGTTGTTCTTTGCATGTGGGGACTGATTGTTTAAAAATTTCTTGGATAGGATAACTCATAAGGAAGTCCAATCCATCGGACTTGTTACACCTAGTTTATTCACATTACTCAAATGAACATAAATAGTTGTAGACTGAATAGACTTATGTCCTAATAACTTTTGCAAGGTTAATAGATCAACGCCATTTTCATATAAGTGTGTTGAAAAACTGTGGCGAAATATATGACTCGAAACATGTTTTTTCCATTGGATTTTCTCGCAGTGTTTATTCAGATGATTACCAATGGTTTGAGCATAAATAGGTTTATTTGATGCTCTAGGTGCAGGAAAAAGCCAATGTTTAGGTTTACCATACATATACCAATAATCTGTAAGAATGTCTAAGGTAGAAGAAGGTAATAAAGCATAACGGTCACTTCTAGATTTAGATTTCTCAATGTAAATCTTCATCTCTTTTCGGTTGATGTTTTCATATTTGAGATATCTAACTTCACTTAAACGTAAACCGGAGCCATACATAAGTGCAGATATGGCTTTGAGTCTTAAGTCAATCATTGAAGAAATAAAATAGCGAGCTTCTTCGGGAGAAAATATATCAGGAAGCACCCGATTAAACTTAGAAAAAGGTACTTGATAAGCATTCCAAGGTCTGTCTAAAACATATATGTGAAAGAATCTGATTTTAGAAATATAAAAGTTGATGGTTTGGGGTTTAAGATTATTATTAGTTTTTAAAGACATTAGAAACTGACGAATATCTTCATAAGAAATTGTTTCAGGAAGTAACTCTTGTTCCTCAATCCAATCAAGATAAGCTTTGATTGAGGAATTGTAATTGCTCTTAGTATTATCGGTGAGATTTCTAAGATTAAAGAAATGTTGTACTTTTTCAGTGTAAGGTGTTCGATCGAACATAAAAATTCTCCTTCCATAGCAGGTAATAAACCAATACCTCTACAAAACAAGAATCTTTACAGCGATTAGATTGTTTTAATTAAAAAGAAATGATACGATGTAGTTAGGAAATATGCGCTGTGTTGTTTGGTAGGGGTACTTAATTATTACAGCATTTAGCTACGGCTGAAACATATTTCTTTTTTTTACGCAAAAAATTAGATTAAAAGTAATATTCAGAACCATCGCGCAGGCGATTTTGTACAATAAGATGAATTACTTAGTAGTACGAAATATGGAGGTCTTGTGATAATTCTTATTAGTATGTTAATCATCTTTGCATCAGCATTTATTCAAA
>JAOZUV010000399.1 GCA_029938505.1 Bacteroidales bacterium
TATTTGACTGGCTAAATTTCTTTTACTTCCTTGATATGGTATTGGATGTGGTATTCTCATTTTATATAATTTTTTTCAACAAAAATAATTATTTTTTCTCTTTAAAAAAAACACTATCTTTTTAATCATTCATTTAGTTGTCTCCATTCGGGCAGCATTTCCCGTTTCGTTTATAAACTATTGGGTCAGAAAATTCTTCAATATATCTAATTTTCCTATTTCGTTCTTCTCCGTGAAGCACCGTTCCATTATCATCAACGATATTTCCACACCAACCGCATCTGTAAGCTATCTCGCCAGCATAAAATTCATTTTTATTTTTTGCAATTTTTCTAACTGATGCAAAGTCATTTTTTAAAACTATTACTTGATTTCTTCCAATCTCTTGTTGAGTATTCTCTTTAATCAAAACACCTAATAAAATGTATGGAACGGTAAGACCTTCCTTATAAGTCTCTCTATGTTCTATAAGAATGCTGTCCCAGTCAAATTGGTTCAATAAAATGGTATCATTTTCTGTCAATTTAAAATCAAGGATAAAATTTCGTATCAATTTTATAGTTATTTTATTTTTAATGTATCTTATTTCTGTTTTCATTTTTTTCTTGATATAATTTTCACTATAATCTTTTTTGAGTGTAAGTATTTATGATATATCGCATTGTGTATAACGGAAATGGCTTGGTGGCGGTGCTTTTTGCGGTGTTGTTTTTGAGCGAAGCGAAAAAAACACACCGCAAAAAGTGCTGACACCAAACCAATGTTATAGCTTTAATTTGATTGTCTTAATTCATCAATATATTTTTCAACACCAGTATTATCATTATATTTCCAAAATGTCCAACCATTTGCAGTAATATCAATAACTTCAATTCCTTTTGCCTCTGCTTTTGCTTTTTCTGCTGCACCAGAAACTGAAAATTCTTGCTTGTTATATATTATCCTTTTTGATGATGGATTAAAACTTGCAATAAAATCTTGTCCTAAATACGTTCTAAATATTTTTATACTGGATGTTATTTTTATTTCAGGTTCATGAAATCGCTCTATCATTTCGTCTTTCAAATTATAAATTCTATCCTGAATAGCACTAAAAATTAATTTAGAACGCTCTTCTATAAAGTCAAGAAAAAACTCATCGTAAAGTCCTGAAACTAACTCAATTGGCAACTTATGATAAACTAATGCACTTTCAATATTTTCATTAAATTTTTCCTTTATTTCATTTAGATAAACAGATGGTGTTTTTTTTCCAATTTTTATATTAAGTAATTTAGGAATAAGTGTTCTATTTACAACACAATCTCTGCGACTTACGGCTATATCATCAGATACATAATATTTATCAATATAAGCTTTTGGAAAAACATGATGGTCTTCAAGTCTGCTATTTAAAGATATTTTGTTTGAGTTTTGCCAACCAACATAGCCGTCTGTATCAAAGTGAATAAAATTTAATATACCCTTATAAATAGCACTTCTTTTTTTATTGAAAGAATATAAATCTTCTGGACTTGTTACTTGAAAACGTGAAATTCTTTTGAAAAAATCTATGCTTTTTATTTTTTTATTTTTCGCAATTTTCAACAGTGCGTTTGTATCTTGGATTATTACGTCATTTGATGCACCAGAATATCGTGTTGAGAAAATTGAAGCCCAATACCAATATTTAATAAATTTCACTTGTGATTCTGAAATAGAAGACCAATCATTATTAAACTCACGGACAAATAATAATAATGGTATTAGCATATTTTCATAAGGTAACCATGATTGAGAAACAATATATTTATTATCAAAGAGAAAATCCAACGTGTTTTTATAACTTTCAATCAAACTATCCCAATGCTCATTGAAATCTGTATGATTTAAACGCTTTAAAATATAATCTTTTGCTAAATCTTTACCTCCACTTTTGATAAAAGAAATTGCTCGAACAATAGACTGTGTCAAAAATGGTTTATGTTGTGGATTATCATTTTCAAACTCTTCAATTTTATTTCTTAATTTGAATCCGATGTAAAGTTTTGCAGATAATATATCAATGAAATCAAGTTGTATTCCTCTACTATTACTCCTCTCAAAAAATAGTGCAAATTTTGAAAGGCTCATATCAAGCATATAATAATTGAATAATTTATTATTTTTTAATAAGTCATCCAATTTGTCTCTATATATTAAATACTTATTAAATAAAATTTCTTCTTCCTCTTCCCCAAATTGCTTTGGATATTTCAATTTGTCAAAAAAATCAGTCTTTATTTGTTTTTCTCTATATGCTCGGTTTGTCATTTCATAAACATTAGCTAATGAAATAGACAATCTTTCGCTATCTTCATTTCCACTAAATTCATATAATGTTTGTTCTAAATTTCGTTGTTCCTCGTTTATTTCTAAAATATCATCAGAAAGTTCATAGCTATTTTTTAAAATTAACCAAACGTTATCAATTCCTTTTAATGCACGATAAATTGATGTAATTCGTTGTTGTCCATCAAGAATCAATCTAAAATTATTTATTTCGCTTTTTTTCTTGGCATCATCTACGGATATGTAAAAATTTTCTAATTTACGCCTACTACCAGTTCCTTTGCGGGGTCTGTTATCTATTTCTCTAACAGTTATTTCAAAAGATGGTTTGCCATAAATAATAGCTCCAATAAAAATATTTTTAGCGAGTGAATCAAACAAATCTAATGTTCTCTCAATTCCCCAAACAAAATCTCTTTGAAATTCTGGTAAGGTTACATTTTTCTTGTCTATATTTTTAATCAAATCTTTTATTGATTCTGTATTATCCATTTTAATTTTTTATTAATTTATGGCAATTAGCTATAACGGATATGTGCTGGTGGCGGTGGGGGGGGGGGTTTTTTTTTT
>JAOZUV010000400.1 GCA_029938505.1 Bacteroidales bacterium
CGGAAAGGAGATTAAGTCATGAGGTATGCAATGGCTATTGACACTAAAAAGTGTGTCGGGTGTAGTGACTGTGTAGTTGCTTGTCAAACCGAAAATAATGTCCCTCACGGCTATTGCCGCGATTGGGTAGTCGAAGCTATGGATGGAACGTATCCTAATTTGGAATTAGAGATTCGTTCGGAGCGTTGTAATCATTGTGATAATTCGCCTTGTGTACGTTGTTGTCCTACTGGAGCTAGTCATTACGAAGCAGGTGGTATTGTTACCGTAACCCATAATGAATGTATTGGTTGTGGTGCATGTATCGAATCTTGTCCTTATGATGCACGTTATTCGCATCCCGATGGCTATGTAGATAAATGTACATTTTGTATGCATAGGGTAGAGAAAGGGGAGAAGCCCGCTTGTGTTTCAGTTTGTCCAACAAACTGTATGTATTTTGGCGATTTAGATGATCCTTCAAGTGATGTTTCTAAAGCACTTAAAAACCGAAAACATAAGACACTTGCACCTGAAGCTGGTACTAAACCACATATTTTTTATTTGATTTAAAATATTAAGATAACAATATGAAAGAAGAAATTTTTGTTAGTGGTAGGAATATTCCCAATATCGATCCTTATTTACACATTTGGCATTGGCAAATTCCTGTCTATCTTTTTCTAGGAGGTTTAGCAGCCGGAATTATGTTCTTCGCAGCTTTATATACCATCTTAGGTAAAGAAAAAGAAATGCCAACAACCGTAAAATGGGCTACCTTTTTAGTGCCTGTTGCATTGGTTTTAGGATTGTTTGCTTTATTTCTCGATTTAAAACATCAATTGTATTTCTGGCGATTATATACCACCTTTCGCATCGAATCACCGATGTCGTGGGGAGCATGGGTATTAATGCTAATTACTCCATTATCAATAGTTTGGGTAGCTACTTATATAAAAGAGTTGATTCCTAATTGGGATTGGAAATTCGAGATTCTTAAGAAATTCGAGAAATTGGCTATTGAATATCGTAAGCCAATGGCTTGGGTATTATTAATTTTATCGGTGATTTTAGGAATTTATACAGGTATTTTGCTTTCGGCTTTTAATGCTCGTCCATTATGGAATACTTCCATCTTAGGACCTCTGTTTTTAGTATCAGGTTTGTCAACGGGTGCCGCAGCTATTATGTGGATGTCGAAAGATCATTTTGAAAGAACGATGATGAGTAAAATTGATTTGATTCTTATTGGAGTTGAACTATTTTTTATCGTCCATCTTTTTATGGGATTTATGGCAAGTTCAGAAGTGCAAATTCAAGCGGCCGAATTATTCCTTGGTGGACAATTCACTGTTTCATTTTGGGTGTTTGTAGTTCTACTTGGTCTTGTGTTCCCGGCTATACTCGAAATTCTTGAACTTCGTGGCTATAAAATTCCTGTTGCAATTCCTGCATTTTTAATCTTGTTTGGCGGATTAATGTTCCGTTTTATCATGGTTGAAGCAGGGCAAATTACCCGTTACCTTTATTAATTTTAGTAAAATAATAATTATGAAAGATCGTAGTAAAAAATATTTTAATCCTTATTTTGGAGGAGTCATGGTTGGTCTTTTAATGCTTCTGACCTTTTATATTACAGGACGTGGCTTAGGTGCTAGTGGTGCAGTAAAAAATACGGTTGTAACTGCTATGCATTCGATTGCTCCTGAACACACTGAAGGATCAACTTATATGAGTCGTTTTCTAAGTGATGACGAACATCCAATGAATAATTGGCTTGTTTTTGAAGTTTTGGGTGTATTGGCTGGAGCATTATTATCAGGTTCTTTAGCAGGACGATTAAAATTTAAAGTGGAACATTCTCCAAAAATCACTTCGCGTCGTCGGTTGGTTTTTGCGTTATTGGGTGGATTGCTTTTTGGAATTGGTTCACAATTAGGTAGAGGCTGTACTAGTGGTGCTGCATTAAGTGGAATGGCTTCATTATCTACTGCCGGCTTTATTTCGATGATGAGCATTTTTGGAACCGCATTTATTGCTGCTTACTTTTTCAGAAAGAACTGGATTTAATTATTAATTAATAGAAAAAATATTTAAGATATGGGACCATTAATTCCTCAAGGTATTATCAGCGGAGAATGGAATAATGTATTTGCCTTACTAATAGGTATTGTTTTTGGATTCTTTTTAGAAGCTTCCGGATTTTCATCTTCACGTAAGTTAGCAGGTGTTTTCTATGGCTACGACTTTATTGTGTTAAAATTCTTCTTTACAGCTGCCATTACTGCTGCTGTGGGGATGATCTATTTTGAGTATGTAGGTTGGATTGATCTAGATATGATATTTGTTAATGAATCCTATGTGAGCTCACTCATTATTGGGGGAGTAATTATGGGATTAGGATTTATTATGGGTGGCTTTTGTCCAGGTACAAGTGTGTGTGGAGCAGCTATTGGAAAAATTGATGCTTGGGTATTTACTGGAGGTATGTTTTTAGGAATATTTATTTTTTCAGAAGCTTTTCCTTTGTTCGAAGGATTATACAATAGCAATAATTTAGGACCCATAAAAATTTATGAAACTCTAGGTGTTTCTCGTGCTGTCTTTGTATTTGCACTTATTATTGTTGCTTTAGGGATGTTCTATTTAACTGGAATTATCCAAAAGAAAGTGAAAAAAGTTGAATATTAATATTATGATTATGAACGTAAGATATATATTTTTTGCAGCATTATTAGTTGTTTTGGGAGCTGGCTTATTTCTTCTTCCTGAAAAAACGAATACTAATGAAATGGCTCCTGAGAAATTACATTCCGAGCTTTTCGATCAAACTCGCTATATCTCAACCGACAAAGTTGCTGAGCGTATTATTAATCAAGACCCTAGTCTGTTTTTGGTAA
>JAOZUV010000401.1 GCA_029938505.1 Bacteroidales bacterium
TAGATGATTACATCTTCCATTTTACAACAGGGGAAAGCAATTTCAAAACCGGCTCGGAACCCGATGGCTTTCGAGGTGCAAAATGGTTAACACATATTAATGAGCTAACAAATCTTAATTTGACAACTAAATGGCCACATTATTACAAAAGTATAACAGCTCCATTTTTTTCGAATATTGAAGGGCGAAAGTGTTATTATGCCAGAAATATAAACCCGATATTTGGACGAACAAAAATTAATAACAATAAATATATTTTCATTAATCAGAAACTTGCCGGAGTTGTTTTAAGCCTTTCCGATACCTTTGCAGCGCAATCACTATTAAAAATCAAATTTGGTGAAAAATGTCAAGAGTCAGATTCCGGTTTGGAATGGATGGGAGATAAAACGTTAATTATATATTCGAATGACTCAAGTCAATTTATGATCTATTCTTCTGTAATGTATAATTACTATAATTACCTTATAAAAAAAGAAGCCATAAGCAACAAAATAATTGATGAAAAAGGGGTAGATACTGATTTCTAACTATGATTACTTATAACCAAAGAATAATTTTATAATAAACGCCGGCAAAATTACAAAGAATCCTCAATGGTAAATTTCAATTAAATTAGACGTGCTTTTTAAAATTCTGTATAATAAAATCACAATCAATTTCAAATAACTTTATAAAATAACTCATTCACAACAATGAAAACTATAAAATTACTTCTCATATTAATTATTTTATCGACTGCCGTTACTGCTGCCAAACGTCCAGATTTTGATATCTTAAGCATTAAATTCGGAATGCACAAAACCAATGTTGCCGAAATTCTAAAAACTGCTTATGTGAACGCCGGGCGAATTTATTCCAATATCATACATCCGCACGGAAGTGTTTTTAATCAACTGACCCGGTGTGTTGAATGCGCAACTATTGATAACAACAACCGAACTTTTATCAGAGTGCATTTCAATCAAAATGATAAAGCAATAATAATTGAGTTGGTTTTTCAGGGAATAAACGAAGAAAAAACGCGATATTTTGAAAGAGTTATCTTTTAAGTATTGCAAAGAAATGCAAAAAGAAAAGAATGTGGAAAATTATTATGTTAATAAAAATATAAGTATCAAAACGATAATTTATGAACCTGCAAAGAAAAAACATCAAATCCCATCGAGAAACATGATACATATTCAAAACATTTATTCCCACGGTCTGGGCGTTAAAAATGCTTTAGAATTTATTGAGAAAAACAAATACAAGCCGCCTATAAAACAAAAAAAAGAACAGGAAAAAATCAATAACAAAAAACATTTAAAACTTTTAATTTAATTAACTTTGAACACACTACTCTTTTTCCTCCACTTAATACATTCGTTAGAAACCAGCGCCGGCAACAACACTCAAATAGAATTGCATTCCGGGCGAGCCTGAATCCGCAAACCCACCGCACACTGAGCGCCAATTACTTAAAACAATTGGCATGCGCCTTGCTCTTTCCCACCTGAAGAAGTGTTCGCTATGTTTGTGATAGTAATGTGCCGCCCGGAAGAAGTTCGCAAATCCTTTGCTAATATGCAAACGCCGAAAACCGCCAGCGGCTTAAATAATTGAAATACAATATCCTCGAATCTCGAATATTTGCATTTCAATAAACCACTCGTAAACCTGAAAAGCTAAATTCAAAAAATCGCATTCAATCCGGCTTGCACCTAATAGGATGGTTTATATTTCGGGGCGGGCTATCTTTGATAAGGCAGGGGGATGATAGGAATTATGTGCAGGACTACCGGCCATTCTCATTAAAAAATTTGACATTATAAAAGAGTTTTAATATAATGTTTCTGTCATGTTCTATTCCTTTAAAATTAAATTTATAGTACAATGAAAAAAATATCATTTACATTATTTTTACTTTTTCAACTTTGTATTGTAACTAACGCTTTTAGCATTCCTCTTACAATCGAAGGCGACTATATCAAAATAACCAATCAGCTTGAACTACTTCTTCTTACAATTACCACTTCTAAATTGGCGCAGGAATTGATGTATAATGAACTTACCAACTCCGCTGCTATTGATGAAAAACAGTTAGAATTTGTCGAACGTAAATTAAATGATTTGGAATTAGCATTTGAAAATCCAGTTGATAATTATGAAGGTCAAAAATTCGTTTATAATTCTAAAACTACTGAATGTGTAAGTGTTTCATTAAACGGTTCAGGTATTTTTTGTAATGTGTCAGGCGATTTAACCATTGTAAGATGGCAATACATTCCAAACAATATTCTAGTTATAACCGCTCCTGATTTTGCTCTGGAAAAGCTAAACACTTTTAAGGAATACCGCGATTTTCTTAAACAAAATTTGGTTGATCAACCATTAAAAATAGAAAAACTTTTAAATCAAAGCAAAATGATCATGAGATTATATGAGTTATTATTTGCTAAACTGCCTTGGGACTGGCAATTTAATTTTGAAATGAAATATTTTTTTAATTCAGACGCTGATAATTTTACTATTAATACAAATATGTTTAGTAAGGAATTAACAGCTAATCCAAATACAAACCAACTCCAATTCCTTATTGAAAAAGAAAAAAAATTATGCCAAATAATTAACTCTGAAATTGTTTTGCCAACACATCAAGAACGAAAAGTATTTTTAAATATTTATTTTGGCGAAACTGAAAATGAAGTTAAAGAAAAACTAAAGAACAATCACCTAATAAATAGCTTTGGACCTGGTTATAATGTAAAATACACAACAGAGCTTGCTGGTAATGTTTATGAAATTAAACCATACTTTTATAAAGGTAAATTATACGGAATGTATTTTGAAAGTGAGAAATCAGATTCAGGGCGTGACTTTAGTTATTAAGGGCGTGA
>JAOZUV010000402.1:0-2221 GCA_029938505.1 Bacteroidales bacterium
ATAAGTGCGATCTCGGTATACGGTATTTGGGATTGAAATGGTATGAATAAGACTGCTATCCATCCCCATTTCTATCAAGGTTGAACGCATCAAATCTGCAGAAGTATTATAACCAGTCAAATAATATCCCTGACCAATAGGTTTTCCGGTAATGAGTATTTTATCATAACCTCCATTATAAAATTCAGTCATCATATTACGTAGTGTATAATCGGGTAAAAAGCCCTCAACAACGAGTAAGTCGCTGGGAATCGAATTATTTAGTGAAAGGAAACGATTTAGATTCTTAAAAGAAAAAATAAGAAGAGTTAAAATAAGAAGAGTAATAAGAATTTTTGAAAACCAGCTTAAGCTCAATCTGTTTCTGCGTTTTAGAAATTGTATTTTAGCCATGGATAAATTTTATTTGAATTGCAATTTAGCAAATTTTGATGATTTTTACGGATTGATAAATATTAAATCAATAATTCTTAAATTTGCTTCCAATACTATGGAGCTAGATAAAATCCGCAGGGAGTATAATAAAGCAAATCTTAATGAATCGGATGTAAAACCAAGGCCAATTGATCAGTTCGCACTATGGATGGAGGATGCCTTGCATTTTGTACCTGATGATCCAACAGCTATGATTCTTTCAACGGTATCTGTTTCTGGAATGCCATCTTCTCGCATTGTTTTATTAAAAGATTTTAAGGAAGAAGGTTTTACTTTTTTTACCAATTATGGGAGTCGGAAAGGGCAGGAGCTTTTTTCAAATCCAAATGCATCTATTCTTTTCTATTGGAAAGAATTAGAGCGCCAAATAAGGATTGAAGGCTTGATACTAAAAACAGATTCAGCAGTCTCTACAAATTATTTTGATAGCCGTCCCTTGGAAAGTAAAATAGCTGCTGATGTATCTGACCAAAGTGCAGAAATAAAAAGCAGAGAAGATCTTGATAAGATTTTTAAAAAACTTAAAAATTATTATAATAAAATACCCATTGTGAGACCCGTAAATTGGGGTGGTTATATTTTAAAACCTATGTATTTTGAATTTTGGCAAGGTAGAGAAAATAGAATGCATGATCGAATTGTATATAAATTGGAAAATGATAATTGGAGAATTAAGCGTCTTGCTCCATAAATTAAATTGTAATTACTAATTAATCAATAATTATAAGTTCATGGAATACCAAACTCAACTATTAGTCGTCATGTTGGCCTATATGGCTGTGCTTATCATTTATGGCATTTATCAGGGTCGTAAAGTAAAAACCGAAGCAGATTATGCTATTGCTGGGAGAAAGCTTCCAGGTTGGGCAGCCGCTTTGTCTGAACGTGCAACAGGTGAATCATCATGGGCTTTATTGGGTTTACCTGGTGCTGCTTATGCCACAGGTTTAACCGAAATTTGGACGGCTATCGGTTGTGTGGGAGGTATTATCACAGCTTGGGTGTTAATTTCATGGCGTTTACGCGATGAGGCTGAAAAGTATGATGTGAATTCTTTTACCGAATATATTGCTAAACGGCATGGCGAAACAGGTATTTGGTTGAGAGTGGTTGGAAGCTCAACTATTGTTTTCTTTTTCTTTTTTTATGTTGGTGCTCAATTTTTAGGTGGAGGAAAAACCTTACATACCATGTTTGGGATTGATCAGTGGCTGGGAATGTTAATTACTGCTTTGGTCATTATACCTTATACCATTTATGGTGGTTTCAGGAGTGTAGTTTATACTGATGTGATTCAGGCCGTTGTAATGATTGTAACATTGGTTCTTGGTCCTATTGTCGGGATAATCTATTTGGCCAATCATCCTGATTTATTTGCCTCAAGTATTCCTGAAGCTTTAACAAAGGCTGGACCAGCTTATACTTCTCTAACTGGAGGTGCAGGTGGCTTTGTTGCGGGTATTGTGATTGCCGGGGGCTTCTCTTGGTTCTTTGGTTATTTGGGTGGACAACCCCAACTAAGCATGCGTTTTATGGCGATTGAAGATGCTAAAGAAGCAAAGAAGGCTCGTAATATTGGTGTTTCCTGGACGATTGTAGCATATATAGGCGCTTTAGCCTTGGGGTGGATTGGTTTAGCCATTTTTGGTCCTACAGGACTAGCTGATAGAGAAACAGTAATGCCTGCCGTTGTACTAAAAATATTTCCACCTGCCATTGCAGCCATTCTAATTATGGGTGCTATTGCCGCTATGACTTCCACTGCAAATTCTTTATTGATACTTTC
>JAOZUV010000402.1:2231-2876 GCA_029938505.1 Bacteroidales bacterium
TCTTCTACGGAGTTGTCAGAAGGATTGTTAAAGCCTTTGATAAAATTTAAATCAGAAGAAAGGGCTCTTTTTAGATCGCGTTTGATTACGGCATTATTAGCTGTGATTGCTTTGGGATTGGCTTATGTGATGCCATCCGAGTTTATTTTCACTCTAGTAAGCTGGGTATGGGCGGGTATTGGAGGTACTTTCTCCGTAGTGATTTTATTAACTCTTTTCTGGAAAAAATTCCATGGTAAAGCTGCCATCATTACCATATTAGTAGGTATGATTTTTACCATCGTTTGGATTACCACTGGTATGGATAAAATAATTACCGCTCGGATACTTACATTTTTTGTGGCTGGTTTAGTGGCTGTTTGCTCTAGTCTGCTAATTCCAAAGAGCAAAATTGTTGATTAGCAATTGTTCAGTAAAGTATTTTAAAACAAATATTACTTAACATGTTATATGTTAAATATTACTTTTCATTTTTCTATATGATTAATTTGTATTTTTGAAATAATACTGATTAGGAGTCAATAAAATTCATAAATAGCGCCAGCTAATATTTCGAATAAATAAAAAACTGTTATGGCAAAACAAGATCAAACCAAATTAGCAGCCATTGTATTTACAGACATTGTGGGTTATACCCAAAAAATG
>JAOZUV010000403.1 GCA_029938505.1 Bacteroidales bacterium
TTAGAATTAGAAAAAATTGATGGCATTATTGCTAAAATTGATGCTGATCCCGAAAGTGAAGAAACTAAACGTATTGAACGGAATTTGTGGGTAAACATCCATCAAAAAACCTTGGAAGGTAGACGTACCGGTATTGGTATAACTGCTGAAGGTGATATGTTAGCCGCACTAAGTTGTCGTTATGGATCAGAAACAGCTACTAATTTTTCAACCGAAGTTCACAAATTATTAGCTGTTGAGGCTTATCGTTCATCAGTTGAATTAGCTAAAGATAGAGGCTCATTCCCAATCTTTGATATTGAGCGTGAAAAAAATAATCCGTTTATTCAGCGCATCAAAGAAGCGGCTCCTAAGGTATACGAAAACATGGGAAAATATGGTCGTAGAAATATAGCCATGTTAACCATTGCTCCTACGGGTAGTGTGAGTATTTGTACTCAAACTTCTTCTGGTATTGAACCTGTATTTATGGTTTCATATAAACGTCGTCGTAAAGTAAATCCGAATGATAAAAATGTAACTATTAGTTTTACTGATGAGATTGGCGATAGCTGGGAAGAATATGTAGTTTTCCATCCAAAATTTGTTGAATGGCTAAAAGTAAAAGGTTTAAATCCAGATGAAGTTAAAAATTATTCGGAGGATGAACTGAATAAAATTATTGAAAAATCCCCTTATTACAAAGCTACATCTAACGATATTGATTGGGTAAACAAAGTAAAAATGCAAGGATCAATTCAAAAATGGGTCGATCATTCAATCAGCGTTACGGTAAATATTCCTAAAGATACACCCGCAGAAATGGTGAGTGATATTTACAAAACAGCTTGGGAAAGCGGATGTAAGGGTATGACAATTTATCGTGATGGATCTCGCTCTGGAGTTTTAGTTAGCAATGAGAAAAAAGAAGAAAAGGAAAATGAGTTTAAAGAAACCAAAGCTCCTGCTCGTCCTAAAGTATTGAAAGCAGAGATTGTTCGTTTCCAAAATGATTATGAAAAATGGATTGCTGTTATCGGTGTTCTAGATAACAAACCTTATGAAATATTTACAGGTAGAGCCGAAGGTTTTTATTTGCCTCCAACAGTAAATGAAGGCTGGGTTATTAAAAGTAAATCGGAAGAACAAGGCACTCGTTACGATTTTCAGTATGAAGATAAAGATGGTTATAAAGTAACCATGGAAGGATTATCAAGATCATTTGAAAAGGAGTTTTGGAATTACGCCAAATTAATTTCGGGTATCCTTCGCCATGGTATGCCATTGCCATTTGTTGCGGAGCTGATTGCTAATTTAACCTTAGATGATGAATCTATCAATACATGGAAAAATGGGGTAATTCGTGCCTTAAAGAAATACATCCCTGATGGAACAACTTCGAAAAAAACAAGCTGTCCTGAATGTGATGACAAAGAAGGATTGGTTTATCAGGATGGTTGTTTAACATGTACATCTTGTGGGTATTCAAAATGTGGATAAATTTCATAAAATGAAATAATAATAAAAAGCCCGACTCATTGAGTCGGGCTTTTTTTGGTAAGTATTTTTTTTTAACAATGAGATACTGAACCGAAGTTCGGCGTAGCCAATCAAGTTCAGCATGACGTTTTTTTAAAAATGAATTTTGTGGTGATTAAACGTAAAACCGTCTTTAATCACCTTGATTTTTTTGGCTAAGATGACAAAGATTTCTAAGTCATTTTTTGCAAACCATTCTAATGCTTTTTCTTTACCATTACAGGCATCAGCAAAAACGATTAAAAATGAAAACTCATATTTTTTAAGCCACTCATAAGCTTTAGGATCTTCGGCGATAGCCCCATCTAAAATTGCTAAATGCGAAAAATTATTATCCAATAACCATTGAGTGGCTTCACCGCTTCCGCGGATACCACTGCTTAAGGCTGCTAGCTCCTGGTAGCCATTTTTTGCCAACCACAAATGAATTTCTTGGTTGCCACTCAGGGCTTCGCCAAAAGCGATTAATATTTTAATTGGATAATCTTTCATTAAAAAATTTCGGTTTTAATACCCAATTGATGAACCTTATCTGCAATTTTATGCAATTCTTTGGATGTTATTTTTTCCAATTCTTTGGCCGGTGTTTTACGGTCGATGGAATATATCATTACCAATCGTGGATTTATTTTTTTAAGATGCTTAAGCCATAAACTGATTTCTTCTTCAGTTGTATTATCAATAATTTGATCATTATATTTACCTCTAAGAAATAGGGTTTGAATAATCACATCTCCATTAAATTGACTTAGAATGTTGATTACATTTTTGAGCTTTAAATTGGATGGAGGCAAATTAATACGTTCAAATTGTTCTTGTGATCCTGTATCCACTTTCATGATATTTTGATCCACCAGTTTAAGTGCTTCAAAAATTTCCTTTTTATGAATCATACTCGAATTAGAGAGCACAGTTGTAAAAGCATCTGGGAAATATTTATTGCGCAAAGCGATGGTGTCTTTTACAATTAAATCAAACTCAGGATGAATAGTAGGTTCTCCATTTCCTGCAAAAGTTATATTGTCAGGAGGCATGTCATTTTCTTTCAACTCCTGTAATTTTTTTTCCAGAAGTTTAGCTATATCTTCTCTTCTAGGTAATTTTTCCTTCTCTTTTGCATTTTTAGGCGACCAGCCACATTCGCAATAAATACAATTAAACGAACAAAATTTACGGGCAAGTGGCAATAAATTAATTCCTAGAGAACTACCCAATCGTCTGCTCCTAACAGGGCCAAATATAATATCGTGAAACAAAAATCCTGACATGTTTTTTTCTTACAAAATTAATTTAATTCCACATTTATCAGGCATTAAGCAATTAAATAATGTATTTGATTTTTTTGGGAGCATTAATTA
>JAOZUV010000404.1 GCA_029938505.1 Bacteroidales bacterium
TCCACCACTAAAAATCAAATCCCTCCAAACAGTTAGCTCAATATAATTAAGCCAACCAAGCGATGACGAATTTGGTTTATTATAATTCAGATTAACTCTTAATTCATCCTGATTAGGAGAAAAACTAAAACTCATATTTCTGCCACGTGCATAAGGCGGATATGAGCTTGAGAAATTTATCCCGGAAACAGTTGTTGAGCCTAGATCATTGCCATTAATCAACAAATTGAAACTACTAGCAGAAGATGAACGAGCTGCAATATCTACTTTTATTTTGGCTTGTTTCCCTATTTCAATATTTGGAAAACTAAAATTAAATTGCTGATTTAAATTTGCATCAAAAATTTCGCCATACCACGTTCTCCCAGAATTTACCAAATTACGTTCATCCATTTCGTGAAATTGATGGTCGGTAAAGCTGCTTATTATTTTTGTTGGGTTCAATAATGAAGATGCTTGTTGTTGAATCCTTTTCCCAAGCCCCAAATCAGCAGTGATAAAATAATAAGTATAATCGGAATAAACATTGAATGAATGATTATAGCTTTGACTTGCTTTATTGTATATCCACTGATGTGGAGATTGTCCATAAAAAAGAATATAATCCCCTTGATCAAAACTTCCATCCTCTTCGCCAATCACAGTAATCGCATTTTCCATAAGATCATCGTACTGAGTATCGGCATTTTTTTCAGGCAACATTCCTCCGCCATTTCCATAAATTTTCAAATTCCGAGGGTCAATCTGGCTAGGATTCACACCTAATTCTTGAAGCTTATTATAGTCAATTTTATAGACTCCTTCCTCTTGTAATTTTAGTTTATACCAAGAGCCTGTACCTAACACAGAGCTTTCTACACTTTTCAAAATACGCTGAACTACATTCTCTTTAGGCTCAATTTGGATATCGAAATCAAAAGAGATTAAACGCTCTAGTTTTTTTGTTTCAGGATGAAACCTAAGTGGGGTGAAAAATACTAGTAAAAATGTTTTTTTTCGTTCATAAATAATTTTTGAAGAAATTATAATTTCTTGCGAAAGCATTTTTTTACATTCTCCACTAACTAAAGAATCAGAAATATCTTCGAATCGAGAATTTATCAGAGAGACCTTTGCAATGGAAAGATCAGACAAAAGTGGAATTTTCTCGATATAGACAGGAAGTTCTTTAAATTCAGGCAAATAAATGGCTTCATCGAAACTTATTTTTTTTCGCCCTTCTTCAATGGTGTACTTCCCCCATATAATCTGACGAGATGAATCAGCATAAGACTTCCCTCCAATCAAATAAATAAATACAAATATGAAAATATACCTAAAATTCATTTATCAACACTCCTTTTGTAGCTTCGCTCTTTTGGTTTTACAAATATAAGTGGTATTTTCATCAATCAAGAACAATTCTAAATTTTAACGAAATAGGGTTACAATTATTACGAATTGAGGATAAAAATCAAAATATAAGCATGAAATAAAAAATTGTTTGTATTATTGTATAAGCCTATTTACGGGTTCTTTATCTTTACGATAAATTTAATTTTGAAAACAATAAATGAATTGTTTTAGAGTTATAAAAATGATACGCACAAAACATTCAAAACAAAATGATTAAATACAACAAGATCTATCATTTACTCACGCTATTACTAATAATAGTTGTTCTATCATCTTGCAACAAACTTTTTAAAGGCAAATCTTCTTCGCAAGGAGGCAGCCATAGTACGGGTTGGGAGTACGGAAATCCGGAAAATGGCGGCTTTGAAATTTCAGATATTACCGATCAGGAAACTGGTCCAGGTCTCGTTTTCATTGAAGGCGGCACATTTGTCATGGGAGCTACTCAAGAAGATATGATGAAAGATTGGAACAATATGCCTCGCAGAGTAACGGTTCCCTCATTTTATATAGACGAAACAGAAGTTACTAACGTTGATTATCTTGAATATCTGCATTGGTTGAAACGTGTATTCGGTCAAGATTATCCTGAAGTTTATCAAAGAGCATTACCCGACACCCTTGTTTGGAGAGATCAACTGGCTTATAACGAGCCTTTAATTGATATGTATTTACGTCACCCATCCTATCATAATTATCCTGTTGTGGGTGTTTCGTGGATACAAGCAACCGAATATTGCAAGTGGAGAACCGACCGTGTAAATGAATTGCTTTTAATTGAAGCCGGAGTTATTTCATGGGATCCTGATCAAAAAAATGAGAATAATTTTAATACTGAAGCATACTTGGCAGGACAATATGATGGACTACCTGTTGTTGGAAATCAAGGTGGTGGTTTACGATTGAATATTTTCAAGAAAAAAGGGGAAACTGAATTGGTTGAAGAAAATGGTGCTGCTCGTCGTGTAAAATATGAAGATGGCATTTTACTTCCAAACTATCGATTACCTACCGAGGCAGAATGGGAATATGCAGCCCAAGGACAAATTGGCAATGTAAGCCAAGAACGAGTTATCGAACGTAATACGTATCCATGGAAAGGCAATCACTTGCGTAATTCGGATAACAAATACATGGGTAATTTCTTAGCTAATTTTAAGCGTGGAGATGGTGACTATATGGGTGTTGCAGGTAGTCTCAATGATGCTGCAGACATTACTGCTCCTACTGGTTCGTTCTGGCCCAATGATTATGGTTTGTATAATATGGGTGGCAATGTGAGCGAGTGGGTACAAGATGTTTATCGTCCACTCTCATCCGAAGATGTATCGGATTACAGTCCTTTTAGAGGAAATATATTTATGAATAAGAAAACAGATTTTGAGGGTTTTGTAGCCGAAAAAGATAGCCTTGGAAAATTGATTTATATTCCTGTTACTGATGAAGAAAATCGTAGCCGTCGTAATTATCGTAAAGCAG
>JAOZUV010000405.1 GCA_029938505.1 Bacteroidales bacterium
ACTGATGAAAAAAGTGAGACTGAGGAAATAGAACTTTTATTAAATATTTGTATGAACGCTTTAAAATAAAAACCATGGAAATCAAAACACTTGAAGGAGTCCAATTTTCAGAAATTCACAAAGCTTTTACAAAAGCTTTTGTCGATTATGAACTTCCATCAATGTCTATTGAACAACTAAAGCAAATGCTTACTCGCAGAGGATTTGTTCAGGATTTATCCTTAGGGGCTTTTGAAAATGATGAGATAATCAGCTTTACATTTAATGGGATTGGGCATTGGAATGGAGAATTGACAGCCTATGATACAGGTACTGCTACTGTGAAAAAATTTAGAGGACAAGGTTTAGCTCGGAAAATTTTTAATGAAACGGTTTCAGTTTTAAAGGAAGAAGGCGTAAGTCAATACTTATTGGAAGTTTTGCAACACAATGATAAAGCAGTGAATTTATATAAAAGTATGGGCTTTGAAGTGAGTAGAGAATTTGATTATTTCGTTGCAGATATTAAAAATTTGAAAATTAGAAAATCAAATGAAGATGGAATTTTAATCAAAGAAATTGAGCTTCCTGATCAAAAGATAGTTGACCATTTTTGGAATTTTAATCCCTCATGGCAAAACTCTTTTGATTCAATTAAACGAACACCAAAAAAAATTGTTTCTTTTGGTGCTTTTATGGATGATCGTTTAGTGGGTTATGCAATTACTGAATTTGATTCAGGAGATATCACTCAACTGGCGGTTCATAAAAAATATAGAAGACAAGGAGTGGGGACGGAACTTCTATGGAAACTGATTCAAAAATTTTCGATAAATACTATAAAAATAATCAATACGGACAGTTCAGACATAATAATAAAAAGCTTTTTAAAAAGCTTTGGAATTGATATTTCGGGTAAACAATTTGAAATGATTAAAAGCCTTTAAAAAATTTATTAATATTGTTAAAAATTTAAATAATGAAATACAAATTAACCTTATTGCTTGCTTTAGTAAGCACTCTAGCTTTCGCTCAAGGCTCTTTTACAGCCGATCGTCCGGGAAATACTATAAGTGCTTTTACGATTCCTTCCGGAAGCTTTCAATTGGAAACAGGTCTTAATTACACAGGGTCTTTGTTTGGCGATGATGATGACATTGATAGATATTATGCATTGCCCGTAGTTTTGCTTCGGTATGGTGTATTAAACTTTTTGGAATTACGTCTGGGAAATAGCTATCAGATTCAGGATAGTCATTTTGGATCCACAGAGAAAGGCTTGTCGGATTTCAAATTAGGCTTTAAGGTAAATTTGCGTAATAATGAAATGCACACTACTAATTATGCTTTTATTGGCTATGTAACTTTTCCACAAGACGATTCACCCATAGGTTTTAGCCAGCATACAGTAGGTTTGACCTTTGCCATAAATCATCAATGGGGTGGAAAAATATTGTCAGCTTTTAATTTAGGAACGATTAGAGATTCTAATGATATTTTTCATGCGATTTCTAGTTTCTCAACTAGCATGGCGATCAGTCAGCAGTTTTCAATCTTCGCTGAAGTATGTGCAGATTCATTCGAACCTGAATATGAAGATTCCAGAATAGACATTAATTATAACATAGGTGCCTCTTATTTATTGAATGATAAATTTCAATTGGATGCTTTTTATGGAAGAGGTGAATCCATTCAATTTAATAGTTTCAATCTGGGCTTGAGTTGGAGATTATAAAACTTAATATTTATTTGATTACTCTGAAGTAATTGAATCCAAAAAATAATTATTTGAGCTTATTTAATCTGTTTTATGAATCATATTTTTCTCAATTTTCTAACAAGAATTAGCGAAATTCTTAATTTATTTTTCGTTAAATGATTTAAAATGTTTTGCCAAAAAAACTAAATGACCCAAGTTTTGGTCTTGATCCTTGATCTTTTACTTTGGTAAACGAGACAATTATTCAATAATGGCATTAACAATAAGAATCATAATTAAACTCATGGAAAATACGACTAAAAGCAAGCCTAAATTGGAAGTAAACTCTTACTATAATGAGTCAGAAATATTGGAGTTAGGGCTAATACCAATGCACATCCTTCCAATAGAGCATGTGATGTATGAGTATGACGCTTTAGTATACTTCTTTGCTCGGATTGGTGAAAATTCACTACGCTTAATCTCTACTACAAATAAATATTCTACTACTCGATCATGAAACTAAGCCAAAACCAAAAAAACTAAATGACCCAAGTTTTGGTCTTGATCTGTCATATTCAATTGGCTCAAAGCTTACTTTCTGTAAAAGTATCAGTTGCCATTGTTACAGATTCATTAAAACTTTATTTTAAAGGTCAATTTTTTTTAAACTATTTAGTGGGGTAATTTTCGGGTATCATCGATAGCATTTCAGGTGTAATCGACAAATTTACACTCAGCTTCTAATAGCCAAACCTCGGATTCACTACATTATTATAGATTGACCCAAAGGTAAAGGTGAAACCAAAGTGAACAAAGAAGTTATAGTTCGACTCAAGCTCTTTTTGTCGGAGTAAAATATCTTCTGATGAAGCACCTCCTTTTACCAAATTTAGTTGATTATGGACTAGTTGATAATGACCTCCCACATTAAAAGTCAGTCCTTTGGCTACTCTTAAATTTATATAGCCTTGCAAGGACAAATTGTTTTTTTTCCAATCAAAGAAATAGTTTTTCCAGATCATATCAATTTCGATGGATCCCCATTTTTGTACTGACTCATAAGCGATGCTCAGTTGATGTCCTAAGTGAGTTTCCTGGGTTTTATCATAAATAGTAGTATCAGTATATTGGTATATGTAGGCACCCAATGAATACAAAACTCTAAGCTGTTTACGTGTGGATTCAGAATAAGT
>JAOZUV010000406.1 GCA_029938505.1 Bacteroidales bacterium
AAAACCCTATTCTTTCAATTTTCGCGAAAGTTGGCCCATAAAAGTTAAAAGCATTATTAAAAATGCAGGTCTAGCAGAATTAACAAAAGAATTGTATAAAAACGAAACTGATTTTGACAGCCTTTGGTAATGGCATTTTCTTCAATCAAAATAAATTTCATTCTCAAATTATTGAATAATATTTCATTAAATTTATACGCAGAAAAGTATTTAATACATTTTAAACATGAATAAATTCACCTTATTTTCAGTTGCAGTAGTATTGATGTTTAGCATTAATTCATGCAAACCAAAACAAGAAAGTGCATCAGTAGAACAAAAATTTGAAGATACAAAAGCACTTGCTCAAAATCGAAATAGTGAATTATTTGATGTATTCAAGCAAGAATTAAGCAATGAAGAAAAGGAATTTTTAACATTTTTGTATGCCTATATGCCATTAAGTGATTTGGCTGATTATAGTGGGGAGTTTTATCTTAATCATGTAAAAACCACTATTAAAGCAAGAAATGAAATAGAGTGGACAAGTAAAATTCCAGATAATATTTTTAAACATTTTGTTTTACCGCATCGGATAAATAATGAAAATTTAGACACGGTAAGAAGTGTGATTTTTAATGCCTTAAAAGATCGTATTAAAGGAATGTCGATGGTTGATGCAGCCATTGAAGTAAACCACTGGTGCCACGAAAAAGTTGAATATCGTCCTGCCGATGGAAGAACATCATCGCCTTTGGCAACGATGAAAACAGCTTATGGTAGATGTGGCGAAGAGTCAACCTTTACTGTTGCTGCTATGCGTTCAGTTTGCATTCCTGCGCGTCAAGTATACACTCCTCGTTGGGCACATTCCGATGATAATCATGCCTGGGTAGAAATTTGGGCAGACGGTAAATGGTATTTTTTAGGTGCCTGTGAGCCAGAACCTGTTTTAAATTATGGTTGGTTCAACCAACCGGCCAGTCGAGCAATGTTAGTTCATGCCAGAGTATACGGCGATTATGAAGGCGATGAAGAAATAAATGTTTCGACCTCTCAATACGATGATATCAATGTTATCGAAAGATATGCCAAAACGTTTAAGCAATTTGTGAAAGTTATAGATGCTGAAGGAATGCCTGTTGCCAATGCTAAAGTTGAGTATCAATTATATAATTATGCTGAATTTTATCCAATCACAACCAAATGGACAGATAAAAATGGGATTTCTTACCTGACTACCGGTTTGGGTGAATTATTAATTTGGGTAAATAATAGCGATAACTATGGTTTCCAAAAAGTAATAATTGGTGAAAAAGATACTGTTAAAATAAAAATGTCTAACCCAGATTTTAAAAATACACATTGGGAATTAACTCCTCCAGCAGCATCTGATAAAATAAAAGTTGTTTTAACAGATGAACAAATGGTCAAAAACAAACTTAGCCTTCAATACGAAGACTCCATCCGTAATGCCTATGTTTCTTCATTTATGTCGAAAGAAGATTTTATTGCTAAGAATGATGAGGTGTTTTGGGCTTATATAAAAAATAGTCGCGGAAATTATAAAGAAATTTATGATTTCATTAATGAAAATCTAGCAAACGATTGGACAAAAACAATGCTTGATGTTGTATCTGCCAAAGATTTGCGCGATACCAAATCTGAAATTTTGAATGATCACCTGAAAAATGCAGTTGTTTATGCTCCTAATTATACTCCAGAAATATTTAGCAAATATATCTTAAACCCAAGAATTGATTTAGAAATGCTTTTAGCATACCGAGGATTTCTTATCAATAAATTTACGAATGAGTTTGGAGAAAGTAGCTTAAAGCCAACTAAATTAATACAATGGATCAAGAGTAATATTGAGATAAATAATGATGCTCAAGCTTATAATTTAGCCCTTTCACCACTAGGTGTATTTAATCTTCGTGTTGCTGATAATCTCTCACGTAATATCTTTTTTGTAGCCACTTGTCGTAGTTTTGGGATTCCTGCTCGCCTAGAACCAGGAACTAAAACTCCTCAGTATTTATCACCGAATCAATGGGTAGATGTATTTTTCGATACTAAACCAATGGATTATGAGAAATTTAAAGTTCGTTTTAAAATAAGCGAGAAGAACTTAAAATTCACACCTCAATATTATCATCATTTTACTTTGGCAAGATTTGATGATAATCGCTTTAATACACTCGAATTAGATGAGTATGGTGATATCGACAAGATTGAAGACCTCCATCTAAGAAAAGGCACTTATCGTTTGATAACTTCAAATAGACTATCATCGGGTAAAATTTTGGTGGATATGAAGTTCTTTTCGATTACTACTGATACGGTAATCGGACTTGTATTTCCAAAAGAAGATTTAGAAATAAATATTCAAGGAAGTGTTGACCGTAATAAATTGACTGAATTTATCAATCACAAAAATATAGAAGAAAAAACTTTACAAGAATCATCAAGTATTGTTATTGCAATAATCCAGCCTGATAAAGAACCATCTAAACATGTTTTAAACGATATTCAAAAAATTAAAAATGATTTTGAAGCTTTAAATAGCACCCTTGTTTTTATTATTCAGAAAAAAGATTTACCCGCAACTTTTAAAGCGAAGGATTATCCCAATTTACCGTATAGAACCATTTTTAAAATTACGGATGAGAATCCTCTGAAACTATTAGATATTAAATTAAATAAAGAAACAAAATCACTTCCTAATATACTAATAGCTAACTCAAAAGGCGAAATCATTTATCAAACTGAAGGTTATCAAATAGGGATTGGAAATGATCTATTGAAATTACTTTAAAGCATTTATTTTTTTGATACTCAATCAATAATTTTTATGCTTCGGGAAATGGGCTTCCT